>NZ_JACGAT010000016.1:0-34446 GCF_020137635.1 Campylobacter sp. RM12642 | reverse complement strand
AGTTGTAGGATTAATAAATACTTGTTCTGCATCTAAAAATCTTGCTGTATCATTATATACTGGGTCAATATTAATTACTTTTATTTTTCCATCTTTAACTAATGCTTGTAATTTTTCTAAATAAGGGTAAGTTTCATGTAATGGCACACCCCAAGCAATTTGATTTGTATTAATCATATCATTTGACCATAAAACAACCACTTTTGAATGCTCTAATACATTGTCCCAAGAAGTTTGCTTAGCACTTGATTCATCAACACCACTAATATAGGGAGTAATTGCACGAATACAATGAGTTGAGTATGTAAGAGTTCTAGTAGTACAACCTCCTGCTATATTTAACATTCTTCCAAGTAAGCTTTGTGGGTTATTAACGCTTCCAACACAAAACCAACCATAACTACCGCCATAAACAGCATTAGAGCCATATTTTTCATAAACTCTTTTAAGCTCATTAGCTACTAATTCATAAGCTTTTTCCCAAGTAATCTCAACAAATTCTTCTTTACCCCTTAAGTTTTTAGGAGCTTTTTCAAATCCTTTTTCTAAAACACTTTTTCTAACACTTGGGTTTTTAATTCTATCTTGTGAATATACTCTATTTACTACACCATTCATAAGAGTTGTTGGTTTAAAATCCCCATTAAAAGCCTTAAATCCTTCAACTTTGCTACTTCTAATAATAGGATGATAAGCTCCAAAATGTGAAGCACTAATTAAGCTTTCATCTATTTTAGGAATAGCGTTTTCACCAATAAAATCAACAGCACCTAAACTTGACGCACTAGCTGCTACTCCTGCTGCACCTTTTAAAAAGCTTCTACGAGATAACTTTTCCATAAATTCTCCTTAAAAATTTAAATAAAACTTAATTTTATAAGTTAGATAAAATTATAATAAAATAATTTAAGAATTAAGTAAATGGAATAATATATTCTTAATTATGATATAGATATTAAATACCCCCCCCCAATAGCAAAAAGGAATAATATGTAAATATAATGAAAACTATATTATTTAAGAAGAATTAATTAAAAATGGAATTTAAAATATAATTTTAAATTCCAAAGTAAAAACACTAAAATATAAGATTAAATAAAGCTAAAATTATAAGTATTAATACAAAACCTATAACACCTATTAAAGTTTCTAGCATAGTCCAAGTTTTAAGAGTTGTTTTTTCATCTAAACCAAATAAGCCTTTTACAAGCCAAAATCCAGAATCGTTAAAATGAGAGCAAACAACACTACCACAAGCTATTGCTAAAACGATAGCAACTTTATCAAATTCTGCAATTGATGTATTTACTGCAATAATTGGTGCCATTAAACCAGCTGTTGTAGTAAGTGCAACAGTAGCTGAACCTTGAGCAATTCTAATAATTGCTGCTATTATAAAACCAGCTAAAATAACAGGAACGCCTAAATTAGCTAAAGTTCCAGCCAACGCATCACCTATTCCACTAGCTCTTAAAACACCGCCAAACATACCGCCTGCACCGGTTACAAGCACTACAGAACAAATTGCAGGAAGAGCTTTTTCACAATATTTTTCAAGATTTTTAGCACCTAAACTCTTATTAAATACAATAATACAAATTATTAAAGTAATCATAAGAGCGATTGGAGTTTGACCTATTAGATTTAAAACATTAAAATATATATCATTTTTTGCGATTATTTCTAATTTTTGCATAGATGAGATAATTGCACTTATAAAAATCAATACTACAGGGGTTAATAATATAAATATTACGGTTAAGAATTTAGGTTTATGTTTAATTTCTATTTTTTCATCTTCAAATAAATCTGGTGCTTTAAAATACATTTTTTTACCAGAATAAAGCCCAAATAAATAAGAGCTAAAATACCAAGTAGGAAGACCAATAATAAGTCCTAATATTAAAACCCAACCAACATTAGCGTCTATTGTAGCTGCTGCTGCAACTGGACCTGGGTGTGGTGGTAAGAAAACATGCATTACAGAAAACGCACCAACTGAAGGAAGTGCATAAGTTAAAACAGAACCTTTTAATTTATGAGCTACGCTTAATATAACAGGCAACATTACAATTAACCCTGCATCAAAAAATATAGGGAAAGCAAAAATCAATGAAGCTAAACCTAGTGCAAATGGAGCTCTTTGCACCCCAAAAAACTCAATTAAAGTATCAGCTAAAACTTGAGCTCCACCAGAAACTTCTAAAATTTTACCTATCATAGCACCAATACCAACTAATAAAGCAACACTTGCTAAAGTTGAACCAAAACCACCAAGCATTACTCCTAAAATTTTATCAAGCGGCGTATTGGCTGCTAAAGAAGTTAAAAAACTTATTATTATTAATGATATGAAAGCGTGAATTTTTAATTTCATAATCATAAATAATAATAAAACAACCGCAACTGCGGCAACACATAATAAGTAAGAAGCACTAAGCTCTTGCATTATTTCTCCTTTTATTTGAATTTATGTAATATTAAGAAAAATAGGTTAAAAATAGCAAGATTTTTATAAAAAAGGATAATTAATGAAACATTATAATATTGTTGTAATGGGAGTTTGCGGTTGTGGCAAAAGCACAATAGGTGCTATGATTGCAAATAGTTTAGGAGCAAGTTTTATAGATGGAGATGATTTACACCCAAGAGCAAATATAGAAAAAATGCAAAGTGGAAATCCATTAAATGATTTAGATAGAGAACCTTGGCTTGAAAGAATTGCTGATGTATTTTACTCAATTTCAAGAAGAAATCGCTCTTGTGTCATAGCTTGTTCTGCATTAAAAAAACAATATAGAGATAAAATAAGACAATCTGGTAAAATTATCTTTATTCATTTACACGGCTCAAAAGAATTAATAATGCAAAGAATGAGTAAAAGAAGCGGTCATTATATGAAAGAAAATATGATTGATTCTCAATTTTCAACATTAGAATTTCCACACAATGAAGATTTAGTAATAAATATTGATATTACCCCACCTATTGGAGAAATTGTGGAAGAAGCTTTAAATCGTTTAGAAGAATTTTAATTATTTTGCATTTCTTTAAAAACAGATATTATTTCTTCTTGACTTAAAATACCAATATGAAAATAATAGGTTTCATTATTAAATTTCATTTCTTTAAATTTCATACCAACACTTGAATTTGGTTTGAAATTTTCTCCTTCTTGAGTGTAGAAAAATTGTATAGGTATAAGTGAAATTGGAAAAACATTTAAAAGCTCGGGATTTTCAAATATATCTATATTGAAAATTTTTATATTAGGGTCTGCTAATTCATCATAAACTGATTTTAAAATAGGCTGAAACTGAATACAAGAAGAATTACTTTTATTACAAAAATTAAGCAAAATATAAGATTTATATTCTTTTATTATATTGTTATCAATATATTCTAGCTCAAAACCATTAGTGTTGCTATAAGTTCCCTTATTGTAATAAAAATACAAAATACCAAATGCCGCAATTAATAAAGCAAAAAAGACCTTAAGTCTCATGATAAAACCTTTAAATTTAATTTTGGTATTTTAAAACAATATTTTTAATCCCTAATAAAAATTAGAGATTAAATAATTTATTTAGATTTAAAACTTAAAGTAGCAGTAAGCTGTAAAGTATCTCCGTATCTATCAAGATTATAAGGCAATTTTATACCAGCCGCAATAATTTGTAAGCCATCTTGAGGTTTGCTAAGAGTTAAAGTTGCAATACCTTTTTCATCGGTTGTAATATCATCTATATCATCATTTTGGTCTTCAAATTCAACCCCACTAATAGGTTTTCCATCTAATAATACTTGAACTTTTAATTTATCCCCTACTTTTTTGTCTAGTGGATTTTCTAATGGAATTATTTCAAACTTTAACCCTAAAGGCTTACTTGATGCTTCGTCCCAAGCGAATATACTTTTACCCATTTTAAATATTTTTCTAGTTTGAGTTACTTCATTTGCACCTGTAATGTCGGTAATTTCATTTCTAGCTTGAGAATAATGTTTGCCATCTTTTGTAAAAGTGTAATAACCAAAATCATAATTTACACTAGCTACTGATGGATTACCTTCTATAAAGATTTTATTATTTAAATAATCATATCCGGCTTTAAGCTTTTTACCCTTAGAATCTTTTGCACTTACACCAAATATTCTATCGCTTTGAAATTGACCCCAATGATCATCAGCCCAAAATCCAACCTTATAACCATCATCTGTTTTCATTGGAAAAAATTGATGAGCAAATGCAGAACTTGCAACAAAAATACTAGCTAATGTAATTTTACTTAACTTCATAATATATCCTTTTTTTAAATTAATTTGATATTGATTATTATATGAATTATTTATTAATTTTTTCTTAATTTGATAATAATTTTAATTTTCTTTAATAAATATATTTTTTACAAATAAAAAAGGATTTTAAATAAGATAAATATTATCTTTTTTTTGATATATTTTTAATACAAATTTTAAAATTAAGGAGAAAAGATGTTTAAATTAAGAACATTAAATTATGCAACAAATGCGTTTTCAGGTTTTTTAACTGAAGAAACTTTCAATTATCACTATGGTAAACATCATCAAACTTATGTTAATAATCTTAACAATTTGATTGCTGGAACAGAATTTGAAAAAAAAGATTTAGTTGATATTATCTTAACTTCTAAAGATGGTGTTTTTAATAATGCTGCACAAGTTTATAATCACGATTTTTATTTTGACTGCATTAGTCCAAAAGAAAGCAAAATGAGTGCTGAATTAGAAAAAGCAATTAACGAAGCTTTTGGAACCTGTTCAAACTTTAAAGATGAATTTATAAAAGGTGCTACAGGCTTATTTGGTAGTGGATGGTTTTGGCTTGTGTATAATACTACAAGTAAAAAACTTGAATTAGTAAAAACAAGCAATGCAGCAACTCCAATTACAGATAAATTAATTCCTTTATTAGTTGTTGATGTTTGGGAACACGCTTATTATATTGACCACAGAAATGCAAGAGCAGCTTACCTTGAAGGTTTTTATAAGCATATTAATTGGGAATTTGTATCAAGTGCTTACGAATGGGCTTTAAAAGAAGGCTTTAATTCTGTTAAATTCTATGCAAATGAATTGCATAAATAATTCTTAGCCTACTTTTGTAGGCTTATCTTTTATATACTTGAATGTTAAATTGTGCTTTTATCAAATTCTTATCAGATTTTAAAACTATTGGGAAATGAACTCGTAAAATATTTGGAAAATTATCTAAAGAATCTATGAAATCATAAAAAATAGTTGGACTTGTTATTTTTGTGCTTACTGATAACTGATAGCTTACATAATCTTCGCTAAAATCTAAATTCTTATCTAAATTCACTTCATCAAAAAAAGTCTTGCAATGATTTTTAAATTTTTCAATATCAAATTCATTATGAATTTTTGCTAAATTGGTTTTATTCTCTGATAAATAATCATTTAATTGTCTTTCAATACTTTCATTTTTTGCTTTATTTTGCTGAAATTTTGAATTTGAAGAGCTTAAAACTTCATTTGCAACTTTTAATTTATTTACACTTGGGATTATAAGCAAAGCACTAAGGGTAAAAATAGTAATCAAAAATATACTCAACCATAATAGCAACTTTACTATATCAATTTTACTCATACTATTATCTTTATTCATTAAAACCCTCAGAATTTTCAATAGTGTTAATGCTTACAAAGTTATACCAACCAGAATTTAATTGTATAAAATTAGTTTTTGATGTTTCAAAAATACTTTGAAGCGGTGTTTGTAATAAATTATTATAAATTTCTTTTGTTGGAGTAATTCCTTTAATCAATAAGCTTTTTTGCTCCATTAGAACTTCATTTAAAACTATACTATCAGGAACTAAGTCAAATAAATTTTTTATACTCTTTTTTAAATTTATATTAGAAGCTTGTATATCACTTACTAAAGCTATATATTCTTTATTTAAAATAATTTCATTCCTATTTCTTCCTATTAATTCTATCATTTTATCACTATTTTCTTTGGCTTGTTGTGCGTCGCTATATGCTAATTCTTGTTTTATTTTTATAAATACAGCAAAAAATATAATTACAAAAATAATGAAGATTAAAAAATAAAAGCATAATTTATTAAATTTATTTAATATAGGTTTTTGTTCAGCATTTTTAAGACTATATATCAATTTTTGCTCCTAAATCATTACTGCTTAATTTTAACATTTCCTTAAATATATCAATTGTATATACAATAGGCTTTATTAATAATTCACTTTCAATATAAGAATGCATAGCTTTAGAGCTTTTTTCGTGTTCAAATATAATAATATTATTAATAAAATCACTATCATAAATATTGTTATTATAAAATTCTTTAATCGCACTATTTATATATTCAAATATTTGCATATCCAAGCTAAATGATTGTAAATTTTCATTCAAATCAGAATTTAAATCAGCTCCTAAATCAAAATTATCATCAACCTTTACATTATCAAATTCATCAAAATCAAGTTCTTCTAATGTATCGTTATTGCTATCTAATTCAATTTCTTCTTCTAATTCTAAAGATTGATGGTCTTCTTCATTATCTTTGTTGATTTTAAGCTCAAAATAACTACCAAATTTAAATTTTTTACCATCATAAATCATTAAAGTAATAAATTCTCCGTATTTTAACACAAATAAACTTATGCCATCAAATACAAAACCATCTGATTTTTTATCTTGAATTAGTTTAAACAATATGCTAAAAGGAGAATAAATTAAATCCACTTGCAATTCATCAAAAACAATATCAGCATTGATTAATTCAGTTTTAGCCGCATACAAAAACGAGTTATCAAAGATTTTTAAACTAACAGCACTACTATCAACACCAAATTTTTGTAAATCTGTTTTATTGATTGTCGGCACCATTCCTTGACCGATACTAGTAAATAAAAGTGAAACATAAGTAAAATAATGATTATCAATTAAGGTTTTTATATATTTTAGTAATTTATTTTTATCTTCTTCAATAAAAGTTCTTTGATGAATTTTAATAATTTTTTCATTTTTAACAGAATAAGCTTCTATACTACAACTTTTATCCTTAATTACTAAATTAATAAAAATAGTTGATAGGTATTTTCTTATATTAAACATAAAAACCTTCTTCATTTAATTTAAGCTCTAGTTTATTAAATTCCTTATTTATTAAATTAACAGAATTTTCTTCATCTAATAATATCGGTTTTGAAATAATATAAGCAATTGTAGAAAATGGCTTAGCTAAAATCATCTTATCCCAACTTTTAGCCCTATAAAATCTACTTGCAGCATTATCAAAAATAATCGTAGGAATTTTATATTTTAAAGCTATTTTATAAGAACCTGCTGAAATGCTATGATAAGGCCCTCTAGGTCCATCAGGAGTAATATATACATCATGACCTTGTCCTAAAAGATTTTTAATTTCAAGCAATGCTTTAACTGGAGAATCATAAGTGCTACCCCTAACAGCATTTATATTAAAGTATTTCATAACACTAGCAATCAATTCTCCATCTTTGTGATTACTTATTAATACATAAGGCTTTTTTTTATAACCATTTTTCTTCATATAAGCAAAAATAAAAGCCATCATAGTAAGTTTTCCATGCCAAAAAAGTACTATGCAAGGCTCTTTAGGTAAAGTTTTTTCTCCATAAAATCTTTTTTTACAAGTTAAATAAATAATATTTAAAAGTATAAATATTATAAAAGCTAAAATTTTAACTTTGTATTTCGCCATAAAGGGTTGTCCTAGAAGTCTTTGTAATCTTTACATCAACCATTTTTCCAAGCAATTCTTCGCTACCATTTACAACTATTAAGAAATTATTATCACTTCTTCCTGCTATAGTTTGATTTTCTCTTAATTCTTCAAAATATACTTTATAAGTTTTATTTAATTGTGCTGCACTAATCTCATCTAAAATTTCATTGTATAAACTTTGTAATTTAGTTAGCCTTGCACTTGCTATATTTTCAGGAATTTGATTTGGCATTGTTGCTGCAGGTGTTAGTGGTCTTTTAGAATACTTAAATGAAAAAATTTGCTCAAATCTAATTTTTCTCATTACATCAAGTGTTAATTCAAAATCTTCATCGCTCTCACCAGGAAATGCCACGATAATATCTGTTGATATGCTAGCACTTGGAACTAATTCTCTTAATTTTAAAGCCCTATTTATAAACCATTCTCTAGTATAACCACGCTTCATAGCTTTTAAAATACTTGTGCTACCACTTTGTAAAGGCATATGCATACTTTTACAAATTTTAGGATTTTTTGCAAAAGTTTCTAAAAACTTATCATCCATATGAAGTGGGTGTGGGCTAGTGAATCTAATCCTTTCAAGCCCATCAACCTCGCTAATCTCATTTAAAAGGTCTGAAAAATCCATTTTAGGATGGTTACTTGAAAATCTTTTACCATAATTATTTACATTTTGTCCTAGCAAAAATACTTCACTAGCTCCGTTACTAACGGCTTTTTTTACTTCATTTAAAATAATATTTTTTGGAATGCTTAGCTCATCACCACGAGTGTGTGGGACGATACAATAAGCACAATGCTTATCACAACCTATCATAATATTTACATAGCTTTTATAAATACTATTTCTAAAATCAGCAAAAGCAAAATCGCTTTCATCGTAATTTATATCATTACTTATAAATTTTGGAGTTTTAATTGCTTCTGTTATACGGCTAATATTTCTTGCACCTAACACAAAATCAACTTGTGGAGCACGCTTAAAAATCTCGCTACCTAAATGAGAAGCTGTGCAACCACAAACGCCTATTTTTGCTCCTTCTTTTTTCTCTTTTAAAAAACCACCTACTTCACTAAAAAGCTTATGGACTGGTTTTTCACGCACACTACAAGTATTTATTAATATTAAATCAGCTTCTTTTTTATCTGTAGTTACTTCATAACCTTCTTTAGTGGTAAGCTCTGCAATCATACGCTCACTATCGCGAACATTCATTGCACAGCCTAAAGTTTCTATATATAATTTTTTACTCAAAGTATATGTACCTCATAAATAAATTCATCTTCTACTAAACCATATTTAACCGTATTTACATATACCTTAAAATTATTTAATTTTTCAACTAATTTTGTAATATCTTCACTAGAATTTGAATGGTCTAAAAATATAACCTTTTTTTCTTCAAGTATTTTTATAACTTCTTCAATAGTAACTTCTTTTGGTTTTGAATTTAAAGTTTGTTTTGCTAATTTAAATTTCATCTCATATCCTTTTTTAAATTAAAAAAATAAAATAATAACAAAAAGTTCTTTCATTAAACTTATTAAAAGTTATTTTTTATATAATAATAGTCTTCAAACTTCAATTAAAGGTAAAATCTTGGAAAGAATAGTAGATATAATAGAATCAATTGCGAATGAGAAATCATTGCCAATAGAAGAAGTAAGTGAGCGTGTAGTAAAAGCTATTACAAATACTGCTAAAAGACTTTTTGGTGATGATAAAGAATTTAGTGTAGATGTTAAAAAAACTCTTTGTGTATATCAAAATCTAGTAGTTGTTGCAAATAATGATGAGTTAGCTAATAATGAAAGTAAATATATTAGCCTTGATAAAGCAAAATTAGAATCAAGTGAAGTAGAAATCGGAGATACTTTAAAATATGAAATATCTTTTGCAAATCTTGATAGAACTGCAATAAATTGGCTTTATAAAGAATTAGAATATAATGTGCAAAGACTTGTAGAAGAAAAATTATTTGAAAAATACCAAAGTATGGTTGATAGATTAATTTTTGGAACGGTAGTATTTGTTGATAATGATGAAAATACTTTCATAGAATTTGATGAAATTAGAGCAGTATTACCTAGAAAAAATCGTATAAAAGGCGAAAAATTTAAAGTTGGTGATGTATTAAAAGCTGTTATTAGAAAAGTTAGTGTTGATAAAAAATTAGGCTTAAAGGTTGAAATTTCAAGAACTTCTCCTAAATTTTTAAATGCACTTTTAATGCTTGAAGTTCCAGAGATTAAAGATGGTGCTATAGAAATTATTAATTGCGCTAGAATTCCTGGTGAAAGAGCTAAAGTTTTATTAAAAGCTAACTCAATCAATATTGACGCTGTAGGTGCTAGCGTTGGAACAAAAGGTGTTAGAATTAATGCTATTAGTAAAGAATTAAATGGCGAAAATATAGATTGTATAGAGTATTCTAACGAACAAGCTATTGTAGTTTCTCGTGCTTTAGCACCTGCAATTATTAATTCAGTTACGATTGATAACGACATAGCTAAGGTTGTAATAAATCACGACCAAAAAAGTAAAGCTATAGGTAAGCAAGGAATTAATATTAGGTTATGCAATATGCTAACAGGGCTTAATATTGAATTAATTGAAGTTGGCACTGAAGCAGAAAATCATATAAGCTCAGAAGAAGCAAAAGCAAATCTTGAAAATCTATTTAAAAATATATGATTGATTTAAGCAAAAACGAAAATACTTGTAATACTTTAGATATTAAAGAAATAATTAATAGTATTGAATTTAATAAGTATTCTTTTGATAAAAATTATAAATTATTAGATGAATTAGCTAATTTTTATAATTTAAAAAGTGATAATTTTGTTCTAGGTAATGGCTCAAGTAATGTTATTTATATGAGCCTTTTAGCATTTTATAAATATTCAAATTCCAATGTTCATTTAATATCACCATTACCTACTTTTGACTTAACACTTTATTATGCTAAAAATATAGGTTATAGTATTGATGGGTTTTATTTAGATAGTGAGTTTAATTTTGATATAAATAAAATAAAAATAATCCCAAATAAAATAAATATAATCTATATTGTAAATCCAAACAATCCAACAGGCCTAATGCTAAGCAAGAAAGATTTAAATGAATTAAACTCAATTTGTAAAGATAATGTATATATGCTTTTAGATGAGGCTTATTGTGAATTTGCTGATGATTTTTATAGTTTAGAATTTGCAAAAAATCCAAATATTTTACATATTAGAACATTTTCTAAAATGTATTCATTAGCAGGTTTAAGAGTTGGATATGGGATAGCTCATAATAAATTAATAACGATTTTAAAAGATTTTTTTAGTCCTGATGCTATTAATGCTTTTGCTTTAGAGTGTGCGATTTTTGCCCTAAAACAAAATAACTTTGTAAAAACTACAAGAAAAATTATTAACGATAATAAAGCTTTATTAGAAAATGAATTTGAAACTTTAAATATAAAATATTTTAAATCTCATACTAACTTTATTTTACACGAAATTAAAAGCACAAAATACGCTGATTTTATGAAAGAATGCGGGATAATAGTTGGAAGAGCTATAGATAATTATCCTTTATTAAATAGAATTAGCATAGGAAATATTAAACAATTAAAAGAATTTACAAAAGCATTAAGGCTAGCTAAAAATCATAATTTAGTTTGAGCTTTAAGCTCAAACTTTATTTATCTTTAAAATAATTATCCAGTATTTCACAAATACAATGTATTGTGAAAATATGAATTTCTTGTATTCTTGGCGTATCCTTACTAGGTGCTTTTAGGGCAAAATACGGACTATTTTCTAATTTTTCACTAGCCAATAAAACGCATTTGCAACCAATTTTTCTAGCTTCTTCAAGTGCTAAAATAACATTTTTACTAGTCCCGCTAGTGCTTATACCAAACACTATATCTTCACTTTTAGCAATAGCATTTACTTGCCTACTAAACACATATTCATAGCCATAATCATTACCGATTGCAGTTAGTGCTGAAGTATCTGTGCTAAGTGCAATAGCACTAAGACCATTACGCTCACATTTATATCTTCCACTAAGTTCGGCTGCAAAATGTTGAGCATCTGCAGCACTACCACCATTGCCAAAAATCAATAATTTTTTACCATTTTCCAAAGCTTTTTTTATAATATCAGCTACTTGAATAATATCTTTTAAATACTCTTCATTAATATTATCATAAGCTTTTTTGTGCTCGTTTAACTCATTTTTTAATTTATTTAACATATAACTCCTTTATTTTTTCTATAATATTTGTGGTTGAATATCCTGTTTTAAATTCTATTAATTTTACTTCTTTTGCATATGATGAGCCAACAACTTCTTTTCCTTCATAATCAGCACCTTTTACCAATATATCAGGCTCTAAAGTTTTAATTAAATTAATTGGCGTATCTTCACTAAATTCACAAACATAATCTACAAATTCTAAAGCACACATCATAGCTTTTCTAGTCATTATATTATTAATTGGTCTATTTTCACCTTTTAATCTCTTAATACTTTCATCAGAATTTAAACCAACAACTAAAATATCTCCTAACTCCTTAGCTGCTCTTAAATAACTAAGATGCCCGTAATGCAAAATATCAAAACAGCCATTGGTAAAAACTATTTTTTTACCTTTACTAAGTTGTTTAATCTCATCTATATTTTTAAATTTATAAAATTCATTATCAAAATTTATAATCTCATCAAGCCCTACGCTAACAGCCCCTATCTTACCTACAACAATAGCAGCAGCTTTATTAGCTAAATCTATGCTTTTACTAATATTAAAATCATTCGCTAAGAAAAATGATAATGATGAAATCACGCTATCTCCAGCACCGGTTACATCAAAAACTTCTTTAGCTAAAGCATAATGGCGATTTAATTTATTATCATAAACAGCAGCAATTCCATTGCTACCTAAAGTAATTAATGGTATTTTTAAATCCAATTCTTTTTGTAATTTTTCTAATGATTTTAATAATATATCATCATCATATTCATTAAAATTACCTAAAAATTCACAAGCTTCTTTGTAATTAGGTGTTATTAAATCTATGCCTTTAAACTTATAAAAATCTTTCTTAGGGTCTGCTAGACTTAAAGTATTACTATCTTTTGCAAATTTAATTATTTTTTGTGCTAAATAAGGACTAACAACTCCTTTATCGTAATCACTAAAAATAATTACATCATATTTATCATTGCGTATTTTATCAAATAATTCATCAGCTAATTTATCGCTAATTTGCTCTGTGCTTTCTACATCTATTCTAACTATTTGCTGATTTGAGCCAAAAATACGAGTTTTTGTAGAAGTTTTTCTATCTTTTTGCTTAATTATATGGCAAGTTATATTTTGTTTTTGCAATTCACTTTCAATAAATCTAGCACTATCATCATCTCCAATAACACTTAAAATACTAACATTTGCACCTAATTTTGCAAGATTATTAGCAACATTTGCCATACCACCTAAGACTTTTTTCTCACTTTTAGGAGTGATTACTGGAACTGGTGCTTCTGGACTAATTCTAGTGCAATTTGCGAAAACATAAATATCGTGTATTAAATCTCCAATTACTAAAGCTTTAATATTTTTCATTCATAGTCCTTTTTTATATCTAATAAATTATTCACTTTTTTACAATATTCAAATTCTTTTAAATCTTCATTAAACAAATAACGATTATTAATATTTGCATTTATAGCCGCTTGCATATCACTTACTTTATCGCCTATAAAAATTGAATTAAATAAATCTAAATTAAATTCTTTAGCTGCTTGTAAAATAAGACCAGCTTTTGGTTTTCTACATTCACAATTATCACTAGGTATATGCAAACAAGAATAAATTTTACTTATATTAATTTTATGATTTTTAAACTCATTTAAAATAGCTTCGTTAAAAATATCCATTTGCTCTTTTGTAAAATACCCACGCCCTACTCCACTTTGATTTGTAATTATAAAAATCAAATAATCTTTATCTTGAAAGAATTTAACTATCTCAAAAATATTAGGTATAAATACTAATTTTTCTAATTCATAAACATAAGAAAAATCCTTATTAATTACTCCATCTCTATCTAAAAATAAAGCCTTTTTCATATTTTTTAATTCCATTTTTCTTTGTTCTAAAATAATTGCATCATTTAATGCTTCTTCACTATCATTTAATTCTAAAAAGCCATTATTTTCGGTAAATTGTTTATTTTTAAAACCCCAAATAAAGGCAATGATTACTATAAAAGCTAATAATATTGATACCCCTATCATTAGCATTAAAACATTTTCCATATTTATCCTTTTTGATTATTTTAATAAATATCATAAAACTATTAGGAATTTAATTTGGAAAATAAAATATAAAAATATCCATTAAAATATTCAACGAGTAATTAGCTAATATAAAAAATATTAGCTAATTTAAAATTAATTTCTAACTTTATCTAATACACCATTAATAAGCTTAGGTGCATTATCACTTGCATATTCTTTAGCTAGTTCAATAGCTTCATTTATAACAACAGCTTTATCTGTTTTTGTAAAAAGCAATTCATAAACACCAAGTCTTAAAATAGCTTTTTCCATACCACCTAAATTACTAACTTCATTGCTTTCTAAAATACCTTTTAAACACTCATCTATTTTTAATAGATTTGCTTGAACGCCGTTAAATAATTCTAAAGCCCATTCACGAATAGCATTTCTTATTTTATGCTCTTCTAAATAATCATTTACATGCTCACTATTTTGAACATAATCAAATGAATACAATAAACTTACAACCGTTTTTCTAGCTTGATGTCTAGTTGCCATTTTGAACTCTTTGTAAATTTAGCATTTCAATAGTAGTTACCATAGCTTCATAACCTTTATTGCCACTTTTAATTCCTGCTCTATCCATAGCTTGCTCTGTAGTGTTTGTTGTAAGAACACCAAAACTAATTGGAGTATCATTTGCTAAAGTTATAGCTGCAACACCCTTAGTGCATTCTGCTGATACATAATCAAAATGTGGGGTATCTCCACGAATAACAGCACCTAAAACCACTATTCCATCATAATTTTTCTTCACTGCTTGTTTTAAAGCATAAGGTAATTCAAAAGCACCAGGAACTAAAATTAAATCTAAATTCTTTTCATTTCCACCAAAACGAACAAAAGCATCTTTAGCACCTTCAACTAATTTATCAGTTATAAAACTATTAAATCTAGCGTTTATTATGGCAAATTTCTCATTACCATTTAATTTTAATTGTCCTTCAATAATATTCATACTTATTCCTTATTTAATATTTTCAATAATAAATTAATTTTCTCTTCTAATTTGCTAGTAGCTACCATATTAGGTCCATCACATAAAGCTTCACACGGATTAAAATGTGTTTCAAAGAAAAATCCATCAACGCCAACTCCAGCAGCAGCTCTTGCTAAAGGCAATACAAAAGAGCTATCTCCACCACTCTTACCACCTGCTGCTCCAGGCATTTGAACGCTATGTGTAGCATCAAATATAACAGGTGCGAAATTTCTCATAATTTTAAGAGATCTCATATCAACAACTAAATTCCCATATCCAAGACTAGTTCCACGCTCAACCGCTAAAACACCGGCTTCTCTTGCCATTTGATGAGCTTTTGAAAAATCTTCATCTTTTAAATCTTTAAATGATAATTCTCCAATATCAGAGCAAGCAAAAAAACTTTCATCATTGGTTTTATAATCATACCCTCTAGTCTGTGCTACTTTTGCTACACTATATTTCATATCACTTGGATTTAAAAATTGACCTTTTTTAATATTTATAATAGCTTTAGTTTTAGCAGCTGCAACTAATAAATCAGTTTGTCTGCATAAAAAAGCTGGAATTTGTAGAGTATCAACAACTTGAGCTGCAATTTCAGCTTGATAACTCTCGTGAATATCTGTAATTATTTTATATCCAAATTTAGATTTTATATCAGCTAAAATCTGCAAACCTTTTTCAAGTCCAGGTCCTCTAAAACTATCTAAACTTGTGCGATTTGCTTTATCAAAACTTGATTTAAAATAAAAATCAATTTGTGGATGTTTTGCAATTTTTTCTAATCTTTTTGCAACTTCTGTAACAATTTCAGGACTTTCTATAACGCAAGGTCCTGCAAATAATATTATTTTTCTCATTTTTTATTATCCTTACTTAAACTTATTCCTATACCACCTATTAAAACGCAGATTATACCTGTTAAAACTACAAAACTTGGTAAATCATCTCCTAAAAGTATTCCTAAAAATAAAGTAAATACAACATCAATATATCCAACTCCAGCTACAACCCCAGCCTTTTTAGCTGCTTTATAGGCTTTTGTTACATATATTTGGTATAGAATCGATAAAGAGCCCATTAAAATAATTAAAGTCCATATTTTATATCCAACAGGCATTACAAATGTAGCAAAAGCAAAATCAAAATGCTTAATAATACTCTCATTTAAATACTCTCCGCCTAGCATAGATAATATAGGTAAAATTGTTCCTAGTATAAAAAAACTTGATGCTATAACTTCAGTATTGTAAAACTTTCCTAATTCCCTAGCACTTGTTAAAGCAAGCGCTGCTGTTAAACCACTTAAAACACCTAAAATTGAGTTTTTAATATCAAAACCACTATGTAAATGTTCAGGTGCAAATGGTTGAATTATTAACATTACACCACCAAAAGCTAATAATAAATATAAAATACTTTTAAATCCTAACTGCTCTTTAAAAAACAAAAATGCAATTAATGCTACAAAAAGTGGATTTGTTTTTTGAAAAGCAAAAGCACCGCCTAAAGAAATATTAGCGACATTATAAAAGAAAAAATATAAAGAAATAGTTCCTATTAAACCACGAAAAAACAATAAAGAGAATTTACCACCTGATTTTTTGTGTGGAATTTTATAAATCAAATAAGCTATAAAAATAACTCCAATAACATTTCTAAAAAACATTATTTCTACACTAGGCATAGTATTTGCAAGTAGTTTTGCACAGCACCCCATGAGTGCAAATGCAAAACTAGCAATAACCATAAAATATATTCCTAGATTTTTTTTAATTAACCTTTTTAAACTAAGCATAATTATTTAGCTAAAGGAATACTAGGTGGTATAATTCCAGGCATAAAATATGCAATTAAGCTTACCCAAATTCCTATAATTATTATCATAGCTATTGAGTATTTAACTGTGTATTTAAACAACTCACTCTCACGTCCTACAAGGCCAACAGCAGCACAAGCAACTGCAATACTTTGTGGAGATATCATTTTACCAACAACACCACCTGCACTATTTGCTGCTAGGAATAATGTGTCAGAAAAGCCTAATTGATGAGCTGTAACTTGTTGTAAAGAACCAAATAAAAGGTTTGCACTTGTATCAGAACCTGTTAAGAATACTCCAATCCAACCAATTACAGGAGAGAAGAATGTAAATGCTCCACCAGTTTGTGATAATGCAATTCCTAATGTTCCACTAGCTCCACTATAATCAGTAATTTTTGCAAAACCAACAACTAAACCAATAGTTAAAATAGGAAACGCCATTTCTCTTAAAGTATCATTAAAGCATACTTTAGCATCACTAGCTTTTACTTTTAAAATATATATACTTGCAATTGCAGCAAATAAAATAGCTGTTCCTGGAGTGTTGATTAACGGAATTCCTAGTCCTAAAGGTTGAGTTCCTGCTTTTCCGCCTTCTACAAGTGATGGTTTAATAACTGCTAAATCACCTAAACTAGCAAATGATAATTTAAGATTTGTAAATGCTAAAGCTGCATCAGTTCCAAATAATGATTTAAACCAACCTTGAGTCCATATAACAACAAATACAATTAACAATAAGAAAGGTGACCAAGCATAAACAATTTCTTTGATGCTTAAAATTTTTACATCGCTAAAATCTTTTTTATCATCAAATCTTACAATATTTTTAAGTTTAAATGTTTTTGCAGCAACAGCAGTAGCTACTAAAGAAACAATAGCTGAAATAATATCAGGTAATTCAGCACCTAAGAAGTTTGCTGATAAAAATTGTGCTATAGCAAAAGAAATAGCTGCAACAAATACAATAGGAAAAGTTTCTTTAATACCTTTCATACCATCCATTAAAAATACTATAAAAAATGGAATACAAAAACTAAACGGAGGTAAAATTCTACCAACCATAGCAGCAACTTCATGTTGTTGTATTCCAACAGCTTGAGCCATTGCAATAATTGGAATACCAATAGCACCAAATGCAACAGGAGCTGTGTTTGCTATCATACAATATCCAGCTGCTTGTAATGGTCTAAGACCTAAACCAACAAGTAAAGCAGCAGTAATTGCAACAGGGCCACCAAATCCAATAGCGCCTTCTAAAAATGCTCCAAAACAAAATCCAATGATGATTACTTGAATACGATGATCAGGCGTAATTGTCATAATACTTTGTTTAATTACTTCAAATTGACCTGATTTAATTGAAAGCTTATAAAGAAAAATAGCTGCTATTATAATCCAAGCAATAGGCCAAATACCAGTAGTAAAGCCTACTATAATACTAGCAAATGCAGCATTTAACGGCATTTTATAAGCAAAAACTGCAACAAGAATGGCTGTAACAACGGTTAAAAAACCTGCCACATAACCTTTTGTCTTAAAAACCACTAGGCAAAGAAAAAAGCAAAGTATAGGTAAAAACGCTACAAATGCACTTAACCAAATGTTGCCAAGTGGGTTAAAATTAGGTGTAAATTCCATAATTTTCCTTTCGTGATAAGATTTTAATATTTTAATTTTAAATGCTGAATTTAGCATATAATAACAACAAGATTAAGAATAATCGTAATATTTTTAACAATATGTTACTTTTTGTAACAAATTTACAAATAAGTTTTTTAAGATATAATAGCTCATTTTATTAATTTAGAAAGGTTATTTTATGAGAGGTTATACCATTTTTTCGGGTTCTGCAAATATTCAATTTGCCAATAAAGTCGCTCAAAGATTAGATTGTAAATTAAGCGATGCTGGAGTTAAGCGTTTTAGTGATGGAGAAATTAGCGTTCAAATTGGAGAAAGTGTGCGTGGTAAAGATGTATTTATTATCCAAAGCACTTGCGCACCAGCGAATGATAATTTAATGGAATTATTAATATTAACTGACGCATTAAAAAGAAGTTCAGCTAATTCAATCACTGCTGTAATTCCTTATTTTGGATATGCTAGACAAGATAGAAAAGCAGCTCCTAGAGTTCCAATTAGTGCAAAATTAGTAGCTGATTTAATGCAAACTGCAGGAATTAGCCGTGTAGCTACTATTGATTTACATGCAGGTCAAATTCAAGGATTTTTTAATATCCCTGTTGATAATTTATACGGGAGTATTATTTTTAACGAACATTTAAAACAAAGAGATTTAAGTAAAGCAGTAGTTGCAAGTCCTGATACAGGTGGAATTGTTCGTGCAAGAGCTGTTGCGAAAGCACTAGATTTAGAACTTGTTATTGTTGATAAACGCCGTGAAAAAGCTAATGAAAGCGAAGTTATGAATGTAATTGGCGATGTAAATGGTAAAGATGTAATTATAGTTGATGATATGATTGATACTGCAGGAACTATTGTTAAAGCTGCTGAAGTGTTTAAAAAATTAGGAGCTAAAAGTGTAATTGCTTGCTGTACTCATCCTGTTTTAAGTGGAGCTGCTTATGATAGAATAGAAAATGGTGCTTTAGATGAATTAATAGTAACTGATACTATACCACTAGCAAAAGAATGTAAAAAAATAACAGTTTTAAGTGTTGCACCTTTATTTGGAGAAGTTATTCGCCGTGTTTATCATAATGAAAGTGTTAATGGTTTATTTTCATAATTAAATTTTTCATAATTCCTAATTTAATTAATTAGGAATTATTTTTTAAACTTATAGCTAAATAATCCAAATCATCTTCGCTCAATTTATTTGTATTAATAATAAAATTAATATATTTAGTTTGAATATAAATTCCTTGATAATCTATATATTTTATTTTCTTATACTTGACTTTAAATAAGAAAAATCCATATTCAAATTCTAAAAAATCATCATAAAAATTAATTTTGATTAAATTAAATTTTAGCTCAAAAACTAGCGTAATTATAGGATTTAAAATAATTAAAAAACACATTATAATAATTTCATCACTATATTTAAACGCTGCAATTATAAAAATAAACCAAATTAATAAAATTAAAAAATATTTATTAAAAGTCTTCAGCCTTATACTATGTTTAAGTAATGGTAATTCATAATCATCAGGGTATTTACCTTTAATATTTAGCATATAAAATATACTCGCAAAAAACATAAAAAATGGGAAAATATATTTCAAATCTTCATAATTATCTCTTACTTTATATCTCTCATAAATAAAGCCATTTGATTCTAATTGCCTTATTTCTGGATAAAATACGCTAGGAACATAGTAAATAGCTACTTTTTGCCCTATGAGATTTTTTGCATAACTTTTATCTTCTCTTGCTATGAAAGTTTTGTGATTTTTATTATTATCAATCATTTTATAATGCCATATTATGTAATCAGTTCTACTCCTAAATATTTTCTTATAAACTATCTTTTCTATATCATACAATACACCTTCAGCCTTTTTAAGTTCATTAAGATTTTTTGTATGATCGCTTATGTATTCTAAGCTATATAAAACTATCACAATAAAAGTTACAAAAACAAAAAACGCTGAAACTAATTGAAATAAAAACAATAAAAAATTACCTTTTTTATCATAACAAAGTCTAAAAATAAATATTAAATATAAGTGTTTAAAAAATGCCAACATTACTAATTAGGAAGCTTGGCTTCCTTAAAATTATAAATATTTTTTAATATTTTCAACCCAAGCATTAATTCTTGCTTCGTTTTTATCCCCATCAGCTTTATCAAGGCAAAGTCCTCTTAAAGCTTTTCCAAATTGTAATCTTGAGAATGTGTAGTTATAATCACTTGAGCAAACTTCGCCTATAAATCTTGCTCCACTAAAAGCTAATTTATCATAAAAATCAGCTACACCAGAGCAAAAACTATCAGGATGTCTTTCTTGTCCGCCAACACCTACGATAGCTACATTTTTATCGCTAAAATCAATAGTATTTAATAATTTTACTTTACTTCCCCAATCATCAGCCAAAGCACCAAAAAAATAGCTTGAACTCATTAAGATTAAAGTTTTATATTCTGATAATGCGTTTATTTCAACATCTTTAATATTTATAACATCAGCACCAATTTTTGCTGCTATTTGCTCTGCAAAAGCTTTAGTAGTACCACCTTTTGTAGCATAAAAAATACCAACTTTTTTCATAATTTCTCCTTAAAATTAAAATGTAGTTTCATTGTAGCCTAAATAAGATAATTTTTGTTTTAAATATTTTAAAATTATTTTAAGCTACTTTTAAGATTGGGGGGGGGGGGTATTATATGGCTTTAATTTTTTATTAAGGAGTGTAAATGGATACGAATAGTATTTTAATGAGTATTCAAGACAAGTTGCCAAAAGATGGAATGGCTGTAATTAATTTAAGAGAAAAGTTAGAAAGAATGAGCGATGCTGAAAGAAAAAACTTTTCAGACAAACTACTTGCTGCAAAGCTTAAAAATCCTACTACTGGAATTATATGTGCTATGTTTTATGTAGATAGATTTTATCTTGGCTCTATTGGCTTAGGCATACTTATTTTTATACTCAAATTCATTACTTGTATGTTTGCAATAGGAATTATATGGTGGATTATTGATATTATAAACATTGGCAAAAAAGTTAGACAATACAATTATCAACAAATTTTACAAATTATATAAGGATATATCGTGAAAAAAATATATTTTTCTTTAATTGTAGTTAGTGCATTTTGTATAGGTTGTGGTTCTATACCTAGTTGTGATGATAAAGAAGTAACTGATGTTGTTACTCAAATTGTTAAAAAACAAGTTCCTAATATTTCTTCATTAGATATTTCATATTCTGGATTTATGACTGAAAAAATAGATAAAGAAAAAAAATTAATTAGATGTAAAGCTGAGATGAAAATGACAAATAAAGACACAAAACAAAGTGCTGAAAATTGGTTTGATTATAGTGCAAGATATACTGATGATGGTATGGTATATGTGGAAGTTTATTAATAATTTTGTGTTTAGAATTTGAAATAGGAATTTCCTATTTCAAATTCTTAAATCAATAAAAGCCTAATATCTTCCACCATACCAAGCCAACACAAATCATAACTGCTATATCAATAACACTTACAATAAAACCTATTATCCACCATTTATTAAGACTAACATAACCACTACCAAATACAACAGGAGCAGTCCCTGTAGCATAATGCGTAAGTGCCATCATAATATTTCCTGCAGCTGCTAACATAAAAGCATATAGCATAGGTGGTGCTCCTAAATCAAGCCCTGTTTTATAAAATACTAAAAACATTGCTGAAATATGAGCTGTTGTGCTTGCGAAAAAATAGTGCGAATACAAAAACGCTAAAGTAAAAAATATCATTACAAAAGTTACACTAAGCCCTAAAGATGAAGCTGCCATTTTTAACTCTTGTCCTAAAAATGCAGCTAAACCTAATTTATCAAGCATAGTAGCAAGCATAATTAAAGCAGCAAACCATACTAATGTATCCCAAGCTGTCTTTTCTGCTAATAATTCATCGTATTTTAAAACACCAGTTAAAAGCGCAATTGCAAGTCCTAAAGCTGCCACGCTAGCAGGATCAAATGTTAAAGCCTTTGCATATTCGCTAAAGCCAAACCAATTAGCAAAATTACTAGGCATTCCAGCCCATAAGAATAAGCACAATCCAAAAATACTAAGCATAATTTTTTCATCTAAGCTAAATTTACCCATAGCAGCTAATTCTTTTTTAGCTAATTCTCTTGCATCAGGTGTTTCTTTAAGTTCAGGTGGGCTTAAAAAATAAATCACTAATGGCATAAGCAATATCGCGCACATTCCAGGAACAAACATTCCTAAAGCCCATTGCCCCCAAGTAATACTAATATTTGCATTGGTTGCATCTGAAATTAGCTTTACTACCAATGGATTTGGTGCAGTTGCGGTAATAAACATAGCAGATGTAATTGGATTTGATTGATAATTTACAAGGCTAAGATATGTTCCTGCTTTATTTGCACTGCCGTTATTTGGCTCTGAACCTAGAGCTTTAGCAATTGATTGAACGATTGGATTAATTATACCACCGCCCCTTGCAGTATTTGATGGAGTAATCGGAGCTAAAAACACTTCGCTTAAAGCAATTGAATATCCTATACCTAAAGTTTTTTTACCAAATATGCTTAAAAAATAAAATGCTAATCTTCTTCCAAGACCAGTTTTGATAATACCACGAGCGAGCATAATAGATATTACAATAAGCCATATTAAGCTATTAGAAAATGCACTTAAAGCATCTTTAATAGCAGCCTTACTTCTAGCAGCTCCACTAATATCAGCACTAACACTAATTGTAGAAATTGCTATAAAAGCAATAGATATTAAGCTAACTGCACCAAGTGGCATTACTTTTAAAATAATACATAAAACAGTAGCTATAAAACAACCTAAATATATCCAAGAAAGTCTTGCATCAAATAAGCTTAATTCTAATAATTTTTGTTCTGAAAAATCAGAATGAGCCTTTAATAAAGCAGCTTGTTTAATAGAAATTAGACTTTCAGGAACCGGAATAAATACAAATGAAATAGCTATTAATATACATAAAATAGCTAAAGGAATTTTATCCTTAGTCATAACATCTCCTTTTAAAAAAGTAAGTAATTATAATAAGAATTTATTAAAAAGAAAAATAAAGTATATTTTTTAATAATTTAAAGATTAATATTAAATTTTTATTAAATAATTAATATTTAAGCCCTATAAAGGGCTTAAAATTATTCTCCTAAAGCTTTTTTAGCGTATTTTATACCTAAATCATAAGCCTTAGCATTTGCATCACGAGTTTTTGGTGGCACATGACTTAACATAACTTCTTTTACATCATCAGTATCCATACATTTGCTCATATATACCGCAATTGCAAGCGCAACAACTGATTGAGTAGCCACATTGCCAACTTCATCTTTAGCTATTGTAATGATTGGAATTTCAAATATTTTAAATTTCTTTCTATCTTCTTCACTTGGCTTTACTAGATTTGGCTCGACTACTATTATTCCACCTTCACAAACACCATCTTTAAAACCAGAATAGCCTTTTTGAGCAGTTGAAAGCATAAAAGTAATTTCGCCTTCAACTGCATAAGGAAATAATATTTCTTCATCATCTAAAATAATATCAACCTTAGTTGGACCACCACGAACTTGAGAAGTATATGTGCTAGCTTTTATAGCATAAGCACCTTTTTTACTACTTCCACCCTTTTCCATCCAAGCAGCTGCTAAAATCTCACCAGCGGTAATTACGCCTTGACCGCCTTCTCCACCAAATCTTAATTGGAATTTCATTTAGCACCCCCTAAAGCATTTAAATTAACCATTCTACCTTCTTTAGCAGCACGGCGAACTTCTTCATAAGCTTTGCAATATTCAGGTTTAGTTTTATTTTCATATAAAATTCCAACTGGGAATTTATCAACTTTTTCTTCATCGCTTAATTTATCAAATTTAGATTTTTCAACAGAACGATTACTTATCCAATCAAGCATTTGAACAGCTTCGCCCATTTTATTTTTACGACCTAAATTAATATGGCAGTTACTAAAGCAATCAATAAAACTATATCCTTCATGAGCCATTGCTTTATAAATCATATTTTCAAGTTTAGCAGCGTCGATTACATTACCACGAGCTATAAAACTAGCTCCAGCTGCTTTTACTAATTCGCAAGCATCAAATGTAGGGTCAATATTACCAAATTGAGCTGTAACCGTGTAAAATCCTTGTGGGGTCATTGGGCTTGTTTGAGAATTTGTAAGTCCATAAATAAAGTTATTAATCATAATATGAGTTAAATCAATATTTCTTCTTGCAGCATGGATTAAATGATTACCACCAATTGCAGTTGTATCGCCATCACCTGTTACAACTATTACATGTTTAGTTGGATTAGCTAATTTAATACCAGTTGCATAAGCTAATGCACGACCATGAGTTGTATGAACGGTATTGCAATTTACATATGAGCTCATACGACCACTACAGCCAATACCACTAACTACGCAAACATCATCCATATTCCAACCCATTTTTGCAATTGCTTTAATAATACATTTTAAAACAACACCATCACCACATCCCCAGCACCACTGAGTAGGCATTTTATCTACTCTTAAATAATCATCATAATTAAAAGCCATTAGAAACTCTCCTTTACTTTTGCTTCAATTTCACTTGGAGTTATTGGACGACCATTAGCTCTATGTAAGCTAGCAAAATCATCTCTCTTACTTGCTCTTTGAATTTCTTCTAAATATTGTCCCATATTTAATTCTGTTACTAAAATTTTCTTAAATCTTGAGCAAACTTGCGCTATTTTTTTCTCATGAACTGGATATAAAGTAATTGGTCTAAATAAACCTACTTTCAATCCTTGCGCTCTAAGTCTTGCAATTGCTTCTTTTGCAGCACGAGCAACGCTTCCGTAAGCAATAATGCAAATATCAGCATCATCTAACATATATTCTTCATAAAGTGCTAATTCATCTACTTTATTTTTAATCTTACCAACTAATCTTCTCATATTATAATCAACTATTTTGCCATCTTCAGTTGGAAAACCTATATCTCCGTGATGAAGACCAGCTATATGATAACGATAGCCTTTAAAGAATGGATTTAATGTAGCAGGTTCGTCCATATCAGCCTTATAAGGTTTATAATCTTTTGGGTCTCCTGTAAATTCACGGCGTGGTTCTATTTTTAAATCTTTTACATCAGGTAAAATTGCTTTACCATTCATATGTCCAACCGTTTCATCCATTAATAAAAATACTGGAGTTGAATATTTATTAGCATAATTAAATGCTGTTATTGTTAGATTATAGCTTTCTTCAAGACTAGCAGGTGCAATAGCAATACTTGCTATATCTCCATGGCTTGGAGCTTTTGCTTGAAATAAATCGCCTTGAGCAACACGAGTTGGAAGACCAGTTGATGGACCACCACGCATAACATTTACTATTACGATTGGAATTTCAGCTATGTATGCAAGTCCTATTTGTTCTGCTTTTAAGCTAATTCCAGGACCACTACTTGCAGTCATTGCTTTTGCACCACTCATAGCCGCACCTAGTGCAACGCTAATTCCACTTATTTCATCTTCCATTTGAATAAATGTTCCACCAGCTTTTGGTAGCATATGGCTTAATTCATGAGCTATCTCACTACTAGGAGTTATTGGATAACCACCAAAAAAAGAACAACCACAATCAATTGCAGCTTGAGCTATTAAATTATTTCCTGTTGATATTACTTCTCTCATCTTTACGCCTTTAACTTTTTAAAATTGTTAGCTTTAATTGCAGCCGCTCTATCTTTACCTTCTTGAGTAGGTTTTGCAAATTTAAAGCCTTTAGCATCTGCAACATTAATCGCAAAATCAGGACAATGAGTTTCACAATCTCTACAACCTATGCATGATTCTGGATTAACTACTTCAATCATTTGACCTAAAACAGCACTTGGTTCATCTCTCATAGCAATAACGCCCATAGGACAATAGCTTACGCATATATTACAGGCTTTACATCTTTTTTCATCCACCCATACAGGTGCATTATTATTATTTTCCATTTTTAACCTTTCTAAGCCTAGATTATCTAGGCTTTAATTATTTTAAAATTTCTTTGATTTTTTTACCGATATCTGCAGGAGAATCAACTACATGAACACCATAGCTTTTTAAAGCTTCTTTTTTAGCAGCAGCACTTTCATCAGCACTTCCTACAATAGCACCTGCGTGACCCATTCTTTTACCTTTTGGAGCAGTTGCACCTGCTATAAATGCTACAACAGGTTTTGTGATATTTTCTTTTATAAATTTAGCAGCTTCAACCTCTAAGCTTCCACCAATTTCACCTATCATAACTATAGCTTTAGTTTCGCTATCTTTTTCAAATTCGGCTAATAATTCTTTATAAGCAAGACCTATGATTGGATCTCCTCCAATTCCAACTGCAGTTGTAATTCCATAACCACCTAAAACAACTTGATTTGCTGCTTCATAAGTTAAAGTTCCACTTTTAGAAATTACACCGATATTTCCTTTTTTAAATATAAAGCCTGGCATAATTCCTAATTTACATTCATCTGCAGTGATAATTCCTGGGCAGTTTGGTCCAATGATTTTCATACCTTTTTTATTTGCATAAGCTTTTGCGAACATCATATCTTTTACAGGAGTATGTTCTGTGATTACTACTGCAAGTTTAATTCCTGCATCAGCAGCTTCAATGATACTATCTCCAACAGCAAAAGGAGGAACGAAAATTAAACTTGTATCAGCACCAGTTTTACTAACTGCTTCTTTAACCGTATCAAATACAGGCTTTCCTAAATGAGTTTCTCCACCTTTAAATGGAGTTACACCACCAACTATATTTGTGCCATAAGCAATACATTGTTCTGCGTGAAATGTAGCTTCTTTACCTGTAAAGCCTTGAACTATTACTTTTGTATTTTTATTTACTAATATACTCATTTTTTCTCCTTACTTTACTAAGCTTTTTACAATTTCAGCACCATTTGCAAAATCTGTTGCTGCGTGAATATTTTTAAGACCTGAATTATCTAGAATTTCTTTTGCTTCTTTAGCGTTTGTTCCATCTAAGCGAACTACTACAGGAATATCAATTTTAGTTGTTTTTGTAGCTTCTAAAACACCATTTGCAATTCTATCGCATCTTACGATACCACCAAAAATATTAATGAAAATTACTTTTACATTCTTATCTCTCATAATAATCTCAAATGCTTTTGCAACGGTTTCAGCACTTGCTCCACCACCAACATCTAAGAAGTTTGCTGGTTTGCAGCCACTATAATTAATAATATCCATTGTAGCCATAGCAAGACCTGCACCATTTACCATACAAGCCACATCGCCATCAAGTTTTACATAGCTTAAACCATATTTACTAGCTTCTAGCTCTGCTGGATTTTCTTCTGTTTCATCTTTTAATTCTGCAATATCTGGATTTCTATAAAGACCACTATCATCAAAACTCATCTTAGCATCAAGTGCGAAAAACTCGCCTTCTGCAGTTTTGATTAATGGGTTAATTTCTACTAAATTTGCATCTTTTGCTAAATATAATTTATATAATTTATCTATAAATGTTATTAATTTTTTACCTTCATCTTTATTTAGACCTAAAACTTTTACTACTTCAAGTCCGTGAAACATTTTAAAGCCAATTGCAGGGTCGATTGTAACTTTTGCTATTTTTTCAGGTTGCTCTGCTGCAACTTTTTCTATATCCATACCACCTTCACTTGAAGCAATGATTGTGATTTTTTCTTCCATTCTATTAAATAATAGTGCTAAATAATATTCTTTAGCAATATTTGCACCACTTTCAATATAAAGTTTTCTAACAAGTTTTCCTTCTGGTCCTGTTTGATGAGTTACAAGGTTCATACCTAATATTTTTTCAGCATACATTTTAACTTCATCTAAATTCTTAGCGATTTTTACACCGCCACCTAAACCACGACCACCAGCGTGGATTTGAGCTTTTACAGCCCAAACACTTCCGCCTAATTCTTTTGCGTTTGCAACAGCTTCTTCAACACTAAATGCAACCTTACCTTTTAAAGTAGGCACACCAAATTTAGCAAAAATTTCTTTTGCTTGATATTCGTGTATATTCATATTTTCTCCTTAAATTGATTTTAAAATTTCATTAAATGTAACACTTGGTCTCATTATCTTTTCAGCTACTTCGCCTAAAACATAATATCCACCTAATTCAACTGCTTTACCTTCTTCATTCATATATTCTTCAATGATTTTAGAAGAATTTGAATTAAGTTTATCAGCAATAACTTTAAAAAACTTATTCATACTTTCATCATTATTTTGCTTAGCAAGTGCATTCGCTAAATATATTGCAAAATACACATGACTTGTTCTATTATCGTTTTCTTTCGCATTTCTACTTGGAGCTTTATTTTCATTTAAATAATGAGATATTGCTTCATCAAAAGCTTCTGCCATAACTTTTGCTTTTGCATTGCCTTTGTTTCCTTCAAATTCAAGTGAGCTTTGAAGAGCTAAAAACTCGCCTAAACTATCCCATCTTAAGTGATTTTCTAATACAACTTGCTCAACTTGTTTTGGAGCAGAACCACCCGCACCTGTTTCAAACATAGCTCCGCCATTTAGCATTGGAACTATTGAAAGCATTTTCGCACTTGTTCCTAATTCAAGTATTGGGAAAAGGTCTGTTAAATAATCTCTTAAAACATTACCTGTAATTGATATACAATTTTTACCACTTCTAATAATTTCTAAACTTTTTTTGCAAGCTTCATAAGGGCTTAAGATTAAGAAAGTTTCTCCTAATTCTTTTTTAACTAAATCAATGATTATTCTATCACTTGCTCTTTTGCTATCAAGCCAGAAAATTCCTTGCTCGCCACTTAATTCACATCTTTGTTTTGCAAGTTTTATCCAGTTTGCTATTGCATCAGGTTTTGCTAAATTAATTCTATAAATATCACCCTTTTTAACATCGTGTGATAATAAAACTTCGCCATTTAACTCTATTTGATAAGTAGCGTCGCAATCAGCTATGAAAGTTTTATCATGAGAGCCATATTCTTGAGCTTTTTTAGCCATTAAACCAACATTGCTAACCGAACCAACCACACTTGGATTAATACTTCCATTAGCTCTCATATCATCTAAAACTGCTTGATACATTGTTGCATATGTTTGATCAGGAATAACAGCATTTGTATCCATTTCTGCACCATTTTTATCCCACAATTTAGCACCATTTTTAAGCATTGCAGGCATTGAAGCATCTACAATTACATCACTTGGAACATGAAGATTAGTAATACCTTTATCAGAATTAACCATTGAAATTGGTGCTCTTGTATTTAATATTTCTTCGTATCTTTTTAGGATTAAATCTTTTTTGCTTGAATTTTCAACCTTACTTAAAAGCTCACTTAAACCATTGTTTGGATTAATGCCTAGATTTGCAAACTCATCGCCAAATTCAGCAAATAAATCTTTAAAATAAACTTTTAAAGCGTGAGCAAATAATACAGGGTCACTTACTTTCATCATAGTTGCTTTTAAATGAAGCGAGAATAAAATATTTTCTTGTTTGCAGTGATTGATTTGTTTTTCATAAAACTCATCTAGTTTTGCAACATTCATAAAAGTCGCGTCCATTACTTCATCTTTTACAACTTCAAAAGATTTTAGCTCAGTTTTAGCCCCATTTACAACTTTATATAATTTAGCAGTGCCGTTTTCTTTGATTAAAGTTGCCTTTTCATTAGAGAAAAAGTCATCACTACTCATACAAGTTACACAACTTTTACTATCTTTACTAAAGGTTTTTGTTCTATATGGATTTGCTTTTGCGTATTCTTTTACAGCTTTTGTGCTTCTTCTATCTGAGTTTCCTTGTCTTAAAACAGGATTTACAGCAGAACCTAAAACTTTTGCATATTTTTCTTTAATTGCTTTTTCGCTATCATTTTGTGGTTCATCTGGATAATTTGGAACATTATATCCTTTTGATTGTAATTCTTTTATGCAAGCCTTAAGTTGCGGAATAGAAGCAGAAATATTTGGAGTTTTAATTACATTTGCTCCATCAAGTTTTACTAATTCACCAAGTTTTGCAAGTGCATCTTCACACTTTTGCTCATCTTTTAAACACTCTGGAAAACTAGAAACTATTCTTGCAGCCAATGAAATATCAGCTGTAGTAATTTCAATATTTGCATGCTTTAAAAAAGCTTTTGCAATTGGTAAAAAACTTAAAGTTGCCAACGCTGGCGATTCATCTGTGAAAGTATATACAATACTCATCGTAACTCCTTTAATTAAATTTTAGATGAATGTATAACTGCTAAGTTAAAAAAGAGTAAATCAAAAAAAATTAAATTACTCTTATCTTTGCCTTTCTATTTCTTTTTCGTGAGCCGCTAAAGTTGTATTAAACCTATGTGTACCAGTCCTTTTATCTCTCATAAAATACAAATAATTTGTCTTAGCTGGAGAAATTGCTGCCAAAATTGCTTGTGTAGAAACGTTACAAATTGAAACACTTGGTAAACCAGAATTTTTATAAGAATTAAATTCTGAATTATCTTCTCTAATCATTTGTGGAGTTACTTTTATATGAGAATTCATACCATAATTTAGCATTCCATCCATTTGTAGTTTCATACCTTTATTTAATCTATTATAAATAACACTCGCTACAATAGGCATTTCGCTTTCATTAGCAGCTTCTTTTTGAATAATACTAGCTACTATAATAAATCTATAAAATTTATATTCAGTATAATCTCCAAACACTTTTTTACTAATTGTTTCGTTTCTTTTTTTTGTAAATTCTAATAAATATTTTATAAACAATCTTTCACTAATTCCTAATGGAATTGAATAAGTATCAGGAGTTAGCATACCTTCTTTTCTATTTGATTGAGAATATAATTCATCTAATAATTTATCAGGATTTAAATTAAGTTTTTTTGCTGCAATTTCTCTTAAAAAATATTCACTTGTTTCACCTGGAATTAAAGTAAGATTAACTAACGCTGCTTTATTTGTAGTTAGCTCTTTTAAAAATTCATATCTTGTTAAAATAGGTTTAGATACTGCTATCCAACCACTTTGCGGGTGTCCAAAAAATAATAACAAATATTGGTCTATTTTGCTAAATTGCAATTTAGTGTTATTTAAACTTGTTATAATTTTAGCATTAGAGCCTTGTGGTATAAATACAACAGAATTTGACTTAACAGGCTGCAATAAGTAAAACAAAATCGCTAGGACAAAAATGCTTAAAACATCAAAACACATAAATAAAATAATTAAAATTCTTTTTATATTCATATTCTTAATAATCGCCTTTGTATTTGTATTAGCCAATGGAATTTCAATTAAGGATTTTAAATTAATTAATATTGAAATCTCTGAGCTTTATTTGAAACTTGATAAAAAACTAATCTTAAATATAAATAAAGTTTATATAAAAAAAGCAAATAGCAACGAAGCACTAGATATAAATCAAATTAGAAAAAAAATATTAAGCCTTAAAGAATACAAACAAGTATTTTTATTTTTTCAAAGTATTAATATAAAAAATATTCAAATAAATGATGCTTTAGTCAAAATATATTATGATGAAAACCAATTGAATATCCAATCAGATGATATTGAAGCAAATATAAAAATAAATCTATACTCAAATGAGCTTTTAGCAAACATTACAAATCTAAAATATAAAAACTTATATTTTTATGGAGATATAAAAATAGCTAAAGATGTTGAAATTAAAGGATATTTACACTCTATAAACAATGATTTAAACGCAAAAATAAATATAATAAATACAAAAAATGATTTTTTATTAGGCGTTGATAATTTAGAGATTAAAAATCAGCAAGAAGCATTTAAACATATTGAAAATTATTTAAAACCAATACTAAAAGAATGGCTAATAACTAGAGTAAAATTTGATAATTTTAAAGGTAGCTTTATTGTAAAAATAAAAAATAATCAACTAGAAAATACCTTAGGAGAAGGTGTTTTTACAAATGTAATTGCAAATTATAATGATAAAGCACCAAATGCTTATGCAAAAGAAGTTAAATTAAGCTTAAAAGATTATAGTTTAAAGCTATTAGCAAATAATGTAAATTCTCAAGACAATATCACAACTATTGATGAATTTAATTTAACAATAGATAATTTATTAAAGCCAAATATTGATATAAATATCATCTCAAATAATGCGCTTTACAATAGTGAAATAGAAAAAATACTAAATGCTTATAATGTTGTTTTAGGGTTAAAGCAAAATAGTGGTAAAACAAGCACCTTAGTTAATATAAAACTAAATAATGACCATACTCACAATGTAAAAGTAGATGTTAAAACCAATGGAAATTATTCTTTTAGTAATTTTAACTTTAACGCTAATTTAAATATAAGTGTAAATGATAATTTAGTAGCAATTCAAGGTAATGCAGATACAAAAGAATTAAAAATAAGCAATGCGGATATAAATTTAGATACTAAAACCAAATTAGCAAGTGTAAATATAAAGACTTTAGGAATTGATTATAAAGATTATTTTTATTACAGCGATAAAGCAAAAATGAATTTAAATCTAAATAATAAAACTTTAGATTTTCCGGCATTAAATACCACAATATATTTTGATAAAAATTTACTTATAAAAAGCGATATTTCAAGTATTGTTAGTTATTCAAAGCAACTTAAAAAATTAAATTTTAATGATGGAGATATTGAATTAAGTAGTAAAGATGGGGCATTTTTTGTAAATATATTTAATGCTAAATTTGATTTTAATTTATATAAAAATAATCCAAATAATTTAGATAATAATTATAAATATACTCAAGATGACTTTTATATAAGTATTCAAAACAACATAACCACAATAAATACCAAAAGCAATCTTATTAATTTAAATTCTCAAAACAATAAAACAACTATTAATCTAAATAATCTAATAATAGACGCAAATAAATTAAATAATGATGAAAATAATGATAGCAATAATAATATAGCTCTTAATTTATTAAATTCTAAGATTATTTATAAAGATTTTTTATTTAATTTCAAGAATTTAAAACTGAATAAAAATCCTTATGAAACTTCAATCAGTGCAAGTTTTATTAAAGGTGGAGATTTGATAGCCCAAATAGGAAAAAACAATTTTAAAGCCTACCTAAGAGAACTAAGCCATCAAGCACTAAATGAAATCGTAAATAAAGAAGTTTTTATAAGTGGAGAAATTGATTTAGATGCAAAAGGCAATACTTTAAGTGATTATGAAGGCTTAATTAATATAAGAAATGCCTATTTATCAAATACCAAAAACTACATAAATCTAATCGCATTTATAGAAAGCATACCGGCTTTAGTAACTTTTAATAAGCCGGGTTTTACAAAAAAAGGTTTAGGGATAAAATTTGGCTCAATTGAATTTAGAAATAAAAATGACATTATAAATATTGATAAGGTTAATATTTTAGGTTACAACATAGATTGTAGCGGTCAAGGCATTATTAATACAAAATCAAAAACAGCAGATATTACTCTTAATATTTTTACTCTAAAAAATACAAATAAAATCATAAGCAATATTCCTATCGTAAAAGAAATATTTATAGGCGGTAAGGATAATAAAATAGCTACTCAATTAAAAATTAGCGGTAGTTTAGACAATCTTGAATATAAAACTAGCCTAGCTAAAGATATATTAACAAGTCCTTTTATACTTATGAAAAATATCATCACTCTACCTAAAAATATAATAGATAGATAAAAATTAGAACTACTCAAGTTCTAATTAACCAAAACAATATCAAAC
>NZ_JACGAT010000015.1:0-39034 GCF_020137635.1 Campylobacter sp. RM12642 | reverse complement strand
GGTTGTAGGATTAATAAATACTTGTTCTGCACCTAAAAATCTCGCTGTATGATTTACCACAGGGTCTATATTTATAACTCTAATTTTACCTTCATCTTTTAATTTTTTTAGTTGTTTTAAATAGCTATAAGTTTCATGCATAGGAACTCCCCAGCCTATTTGGTTGGTATTTGCTATATCAACTGACCACATTACAACTACTTTTGAATGTTCTAATATATTTTCCCAAGAAGTTTGCTTAGCATTTGATTCATCAACACCACTAACATAAGGAGTAATTGCACGAATACAATGAGTTGAGTATGTAAGAGTGCTTGTGGTATATCCACCAGCAATTGCTAACATTCTACCAAGTAAGCTTTGTGGATTATTTATATTTCCAACACAATACCAGCCATAACTACCACCAAAAACAGCATTAGAGCCATATTTTTCATAAACTCTTTTAAGCTCATTAGCTACTAATTCATAAGCTTTTTCCCAAGTAATCTCAACGAATTCTTCTTTACCCCTTAAGTTTTTAGGAGCTTTTTCAAATCCTTTTTCTAAAACACTTTTTCTAACGCTTGGGTTTTTAATTCTATCTGGAGCATAGGTTCTAGATAAAACTCCTTGTAGTAATGTTGTAGGACACTCATCTTTTTCAAATGGTATTATGCTTTCTAATTTATTATTTTTAACAATAGGATAAAAAGCTCCAAAGTGTGTAGCACTAAATCCATCTACTGCACCTATTGGATCACCTGCTACAAAATCAACAGCACCTAAACTTGACGCACTAGCTGCTACTCCTGCTGCACCTTTTAAAAAGCTTCTACGAGATAACTTTTCCATAAATTCTCCTTTTAGTTTAAATAAAACTTAATTTTTTAAGTTATATAAAAATTATAATATTAAAATATGAAAATAAGTTAATGGAATAATTTTAAAAGCTTTATATTTATTAATTTGAATATTATTATAAATATTTAAAAAAATAATCATTTCATTTCTTTTGACATTCTATAAATGAATGAAAATACTTCGGCAACAGCCTTATACATTGCAGGTGGAATTTCTTCTCCTAATTCTAATTTGCTTAATACTTCACATAATTCTTCATCTTCTTTAATAGGAATATTATGCTCGTTAGCTAATTTTATAATTCTTTCGGCAATTTCTCCGCTACCTGTTGCCATTACTTTTGGAGCATTATTTTTATCTTTGTTATAGCCTAAGGCTAGGGCTTTTCTTATCTTACTCATACTTTTTTATTAAATCCTAAGTCTAATGTATATTCATCTTCGTATTTGCTCTCTCTTAATTTACTAATAAAGAAATTAGAAGTAATTAAACCAGCTTTTCTTAAATCTTTTTTAAAACCCCTTGCGTGATTGATTAAGATTTCTCTAAAATTATCATTTTCTATCATCATATTAATATCTAAATATTTATCTTGATTTAAACCAAGCATAATATTAATAGCTCCAAGTCTTTTAAATTTCAGCTTAATTTGTGCGTAAAATTTATCTTCGCTATCACTTTTAAAACTAATATTTGATTCATCTAAATCATCTAAAGAGTAGGGTAAATATGTATTTACTTCATTATTTGCAACTGATATTATTTGGTTTAATTCTATTTGATTTAATAGTTTTTGGCTCATATCATAGGCTACTTTATTATCTTTTGCTAAAGCTACTTTTGAAGTTTGAAGCAGTATTGATTTAGCATCGTTTGAAATGGAGTTGTTTATATGTTCTGCAGTTCTAGTTACAACCTGATTTATATCTTTTTTGGCTTGATTTAAGTGAGTTTTTAGGCTTTTTATTTCTTGAGTATTTATATAATTTTTAAAACTTTCTTCATTTTTTAAATTAGCACTTAGTAATTTTGTCAAACTTTCAATTTTATTTTGCAAACTCAAATTCTCGCTATTTAAAATAGAACTTATTGTATTGTTTTGATTGATTGCTTGTTTGATTTCTGGATTGTTTAACAACTTTAATTCTTGTTTAATATCTTGAGATTTTGTTATATCTTGTAAAGCTTTTAAATCACTTTTTATATCTTCACTTGATTTTTCTATAGGTTTTTCAGTAGTTTTTATTTTATCATCTGTGGTTTTAGAATTTAAATTATTGATTTTTTGATTTTCCTTATTTTCAAATTCTTTTGTTGTTTTTATTTCAATTTTATTAGTATCTTTAGTATAAATATCATTATTATTTTTTAGAATTTCTTTAATATTTTCAAGTTTGCTTAAAATATTATTCTCATTATTTGAAATTTTATAATTATTTTGCACATTTGATGGGTTATTTATGATTTCTTTTGCTAGATTTTTTATGTTTTGAATATCAGCTTTTAAACTTGCTAATTTTGGTAATATACTTTTTACTTTATCGTTTTTAACTTCAATATTTATTAGGTTTTTTATTTCTTTATTAATTTTATCTTCTAATTTATTTGCTACTTCAATTAGTTTTAGTGGTTCGGTATTTTTTTGTAAATACGCTCTAGCGTTTTTTAATAATTCTAAAGTTTTTATAACAGGGGTAGTGGTTGATTTATTTTCTAATTTTTGATTTATAAAATTTTCTAATTTTTCAAGGGATTTTTCGGCACTCATTTGCTCTTGACCGAGTTTAAAAATCTCACTTTTTAAATCACTTGTTTTAATATTTTTCATAAATGAAATAAGCCTAAAAAAGCTTTGTGGTAAGGCTTGTTCGTTTAGATTAGCCCTTAGTTTGCTCTCTAAAAATACCCCTGAATTATTTAAAGCTTGAAATAAGGCTTTTGAATCTTGCATTTTGGTATTTAATAAATTATCAAGTTTATTTACAAATACTTCTAAATCCTTATCCTTGCTTAAAATTGCTTTTAATTCTTTAATATCTTGAGCAATATTTTTTGAAATATTTATGTTTTTTGCATTTTCGCCTAGTTGGTTTAAATCTTTACTTGATTTTATTCCATCAAGTAATTTATTTACGATTTTTTTAAGACCTAGCTCTAGTGTTTCATCTTCGCTTAAGGCTTCGTTTATTAATGAACTACCTTCTTTTAAGGGTTCTTTAATATCTTTTGTATCTTTTACATTGGGTTTTAAATTCCCTTGTTGCTTTAGCCCTAAATCACTATTTACTAAAGAATTTAAAGTCGTATTTATATTATTCATCGTTGCCTAAATGCACAAATTGACTTGGTTTTTGCTCAAATTCTATTCTATTTACAGCGTCAATTTTTGGTTGGGTAAGAGTAAAAATAGCTAAGAAAAACAATAAAACTATATAAACTAAAATATAAGCATTAGCTCCAAAATTACTTATCATAAATCCTAAAATTATAGGAGATAAAACAGAGCTTGATACATAAGCAAACATTAGCGTTCTTCCGATTTCAAGCATTTGCGAGCTTTCTTTTGCTCTATCGCTAGCCCTTGCAAGTGCTAAAGCATATACACAAAAAAGACCCATTCCAAGGAAAAAGCATAAAATAAATATAGCAATTTTGTTACTTGCTAAAAAATATAGTCCTAAACTTGCAAAAAATGCAAGTATTACGCAAGATAAAATCGCTATTTTTCTACCATAAGTATCAGAAAATTTACCTATAAATAATTGTGCTATAAATCCGCCTAACATTGCTGTGAAAATTAGCAAAGATATATCTTGAATATTGTAATTTAATGCTAGAAAATATGTCTGAGACATAGAAAAAAATCCATTCATTAAAAAGCCACCAACAAATGCTGATATAAATGCTAATTTTGATACATTAAAAATATTTGGGATACTGATTTTACGCCTTTCCTTAAGGATAGGTTGTTTGATTTTTAACAAATTAAGCGGTAACGAACATAATAAAATCACTATAACAGCTATTATAAATACATTATTGTAATCTGGTTCAAAATATAATAATAATACTCCTATGGCAAAACCAGAGTAAAATACTATTTCATAAATTGAGAGCATTCGTGAGCGAATTTCGTTTTTTGATTTTTGATTTATCCAAGATTCAATAATTACTAATAATGTATAGTATGAAAATCCTATTGTAAATCTTAAAATAGCCCAAAAATATATTTCTTTTGTAAATATATGCAAAATTGCAGCTATTGCAAATAATGAAGTAAAAAAACCAAAACTTCTAATATGTCCTACTTTTTGAATTAGACTATGAGAAAAAAATGTGCTAATTAATGCACCAAAATATATGCTTGAACTTACTAATCCTACATAAAATTCATCATATCCAAGATTTTTTAGTAGTATAGAATTTGAGCTTAGTAAAAAAGAATTTCCTACAAACAATAGCAAAGACGCAAATAATAATGCTCTTAAAGAGTTGATTGTTTTTATCATTTAAATATCCTTACTAATAATAAGTTTAAAATTATTACAAAAGAACTTGCAAAAAAAGCAATTATATTAAAAAGCTTATTATTAATTAATATTAATACGAGTATTATAAAAAAAACATAGGCTAAAAACTTATATATATTTATAAATATTTTATAATGTTTAATTGCTTTAAAATTCTCTTTAATTCCTTTTTTTGGTATATAAATAGGGTTTGTATTGTGTATAAAAAATCTAGGTGTATTAGCAATTTGGAATTTAGGTAATGATTTTTTAAGACTTAAATAGCTTAGAAATGGAATTATTAAATTAGCATAAAATGCTAGTTGGATACTATAAAAAGCATCTAAACTAGCAAAGTATAAACATAAAGCTATATTAAAAAATATTAAAGATATTACTAATTTATACATAAAACATTAACTTAGCACAAAGCACAATAAGAATAGCTAGAGTTAATGCTAGTGGGTGTATTATTTTATTTAAATGATTTGGTTTTTTGATTACGAATTTGAAAATTAAACTAATAGCTACCATTATAAAAATTAAGCTTGCAAAAGCAACTTTTAGCATAAAAATTTTCTGAAATGTAGTGTCAAAAAAGCCAATCTCGCTACCAACCCATCTACTCATCATCATACCGCCTGTAAGTATTAATAATACTACACAAATTGGCATAATTTTAATAGCTCTTTTAGTTATGCTTTCTTGAATTTGTTGTGCTAATTCTTGGCTTAGATTTTTCTTAGCACGACTAAAGATAACAACATCAAAAAACAAATAACCAACAAAAATAATCGCACAAAAAATGTGAATAATAAGTGCAAATGGATATAAACTTTCCATAAAAATCCTTTCATAATATTTTTAAATGAGATTATATTTGTCTTTTTTGTTTGTTTTATTGATTTAGCTTAATTATTATAAAAGTTTATTAATAAATTGTTCTAGGGCAAAATGCCCTAGATTATTAATCTACTTTAAAGTTTTCAATTTCATTGAAGTTTAGATATTTGTAGATATTAGCCTTTTTGCTATCGCTTATTTTATCATTTACTAATTCTAAATATTCACTTGGGTTTGGTAAGCGACCAAGTAAAGCACAAACAGCAGCTAATTCAGCACTACCTAAATAAACTTGAGCGCCTATACCCATTCTGTTATCAAAGTTTCTTGTGCTTGTACTAAATACAACAGCTCCATCATTTACACGAGCTTGGTTACCCATACATAAGCTACATCCTGGAACTTCAATTCTAGCACCTGCTGCACCATAAATTGAATAATATCCTTCTTTTGTTAGTTGAGCTTTATCCATTTTTGTTGGAGGTGCTACCCATAGACGAGTTTTAAGCATACCTTTACCTTTAATAACTTCTCCTAAAGCTCTATAATGTCCTATATTTGTCATACAAGAACCAACAAATACTTCATCAATATTTTGTGGGCGTTTGCTATCTGCTAATACTTCACTAAGAGTTGCTACATCATCAGGGTCGTTTGGACAAGCTAGGATAGGCTCTTTTATAGTATTTAAATCTATTTCAAAAATATGCTCATAACTAGCATCTTTATCAGCTCTTAATAATGTAGGATTATTAAGCCATTCTTGCATTCTAGCTTTTCTTCTTAAAAGTGTATTTTTATCTTCATATCCAGCTTCAATCATAGCATCAATTAAGCTTATATTAGAATTTAAATATTCAGCTATGCTTTCTTTACTTAAATTAACACAACATGCAGCTGCGCTTCTTTCAGCACTTGCGTCGCTTAATTCAAATGCTTGTTCTACTTTTAGATTTTCTAAGCCTTCAATTTCTAAAACTTTACCAGCAAAAATATTCTTTTTGCCTTTTTTCTCAACCGTTAAATAACCTTCTTTTATAGCTACATAAGGAATTGCATTTACTAAATCTCTTAATGTAACACCAGGTTGTAATTCGCCTTTAAAACGAACTAAAATACTCTCAGGCACATTAAGTGGCATAGCACCTGTTACAGCAGCAAATGCTACAAGTCCTGAACCTGCAGGAAAACTAATACCTATTGGAAATCTTGTATGTGAATCAGCTCCAGTTCCAACTTCATCAGGCATAGCAAAACGATTTAGCCAACTATGAATTACCCCATCACCTGGTTTAAGTGAAACCCCACCTCTTGAACTCATAAAATGTGGTAATGTTGTGTGTGTTGTTACATCGCTTGATTTAGGATATGCTGCTGTATGGCAAAAACTTTGTAATACAAAATCAGCATTAAATCCTAAGCTAGCAAGTTCTTTAATCTCATCTCTTGTCATTGGTCCTGTTGTATCTTGACTACCAACGGTTGTAGTTTTTGGCTCTATATACATTCCAGGAACAACGCCTTCTAAACCACAAGCACGACCTAACATTTTTTGAGCTAATGTATAACCTTTAACTTTTACTTCAGGTTGAGATGGTTTTTTAAATATTTCTTCTTTTGGCATACCTAAAACATCTCTAGCTTTAGCACATAATCCACGACCTACGATTAGTGGAATTCTTCCACCTGCACGAACTTCATCTAAAAGAGTATTTGGATTTATTTCAAAAGTTGAAACAACTTTACCATCTTTTTTAATTTGTCCGTTTGCAATATCAACAACAAATCTATCTCCCATTTCAAGATTTGTAACATCACAAACTATTGGTAAAGCACCACTATCTTGAGCGGTATTGAAAAAAATTGGAGCAATAGTTTGTCCTAAAATCACACCGCCTGTGCGTTTATTTGGAACTCCTTTTATATCTTCACCTATGTGCCATTGAACTGAATTTATTGCTGATTTACGGCTTGAGCCAGTTCCTACAACATCACCTACATAAGCTACTTGAATGCCAGATTTTTTAAGTTCTTCTATTTTTTCAATACTACCTGGTTGTCTTCTAACTAGCATTGCTTGTGCGTGTAAAGGAATATCACTTCTAGTAAATGCTTCACTTGCTGGACTTAAATCATCTGTATTTGTTTCTCCATTTACTTTAAAGCAAACGCATTCTATTTGAGATGCTACTTCAGGTCTTTTAATAAACCATTCTGCATTAGCCCAACTTGTTAGAACTTTGGTTGCGAATTTATTTCCTTTTTTATGTAATTCAGCAACTTTATCAAAACCATCATGAACGAAAATAATATTAGTTAAAGCATTTGCAGCAAGTTCTGCAATTTCATTGTTTTCTAAAGCTTTAAGTAATACTCTTACATTATAACCTCCAAGCATTGTGCTTAGCATTGATATTGCTTCAGATTTATTTATACAGGTGCATTTACTATTGTTAAATAGTATTTTTTCTAAGAAATCACATTTAATAAGCGCAGAATCATCAACACCAACACCAACACGATTAGCTAATAAATCTTTTAATTTTTCGCTATTTTTATCGTTGTTTTCCAAAAGCTCACATAATTGTTTTGTCTGAGCTACATTTAAAACCAATGCAGGGACATTAAGAGCAGCACGCTCTTCAACTAATTTTTGGTATTCTTCTAAAAATGCCATATTAACTCCTTTAAAATTTTTAAAAAGATTATAAATGCTTTAGATAATAAAAAAGTAGTTTTGTCAAGAAAAATGTATAGGGTCTATATCAATTGTTACTTTTTGTAACTGTTTGTAGTGTAAGGCTAGGTTACTTAGTAACATTTTTTTATTTGAACGGAGCAAAATATAATATCTATAATTATTGTTAATTTTTTCTATAGCACATTTTCCATAGCCTATTATTTCATAATCATTATCGTTTTCTTTGCTATTTTTTAAATGATTTGCCAAGTCTTCACATAAATTACTTGATTCTATTTCATTTTTTGATGCAATAATTAATCTTAATAGTCTTTTAAATGGTGGATAATTAGTTCTAAAAAATTTCTCATCTTCTAAAAATTCATCATAATTTTGTAAATATTTTTCAAAAAAATCTTTATTTTGAGTATTTATTAACACTTTAGCTTTTTTGCCTCTTCCTGCACGACCAGCTACTTGAATAGCAAGGGCAAGTGTATTTTCACGAGCTTTATAATCAGGATAGAATAAATATTCATCAAGTCCTAAAATAGCACAAAATGTAACATTTTTATAATCGTGTCCTTTTGATATTAGTTGAGTTCCTACTAAAATATCTATATTTCCTAATTCAAATTCTTCTAGTATTTCTTTAAGTTTAGTTGCCGAGCTTAATTCATCGCTATCTAATTTTGCAATATTTGCATTAGGTAAAGCCTTTTTTAATTCTTCGCATAATTGAGCTGTTCCTATTATTTTGCTTTCTAATATTTCGCTACCGCAGTTATCACAGGTATTTTTTAAATACTCTTTTTTACCACAATAATGGCATTTATATGTTTTATTATGCAAACTCATTGCCACAGAGCAATTAGGACAAACTTTTCTTGAATTACAATCCTTGCATACAACTTGACGATAATTACCACGCACAGGCAAAAATATCATACTTTGCTCTTTTTTATTTAAATTATCTTCTAATAAATCAAGTAAATTAGAGCTAGGTGTCTCAAGACTATCGTCAAAAAGAATTTCTTTTTCACTTTGAAAATATGTGCCTTTTAATCTAAATTTATTTATATTTTGATTATAAAAACTTTGAAGACTTGGTGTTGCAGAGCCTAAAATGATTTTTGCATTTGTAATACTTGCTAGATAAATTGCCAAATCTCTTGCGTTATAACATGGATATTTTGAAGATTTATACGAATTATCGTGTTCTTCATCTACGATAATTAATCCTAAATTACTAAAAGGTAAAAAAAGTGCCGACCTAGCACCAATTACTAAAGGCTTATTTCCTAATTCAAATTCTATTAAATCTTTTTGTTTTTTAGCCTTAGTAATTTTGCTATGCCAAGTAATGAATAAATCTTTAAAATATACTTTCATTCTTTTTTGCATTTGTGGAGTTAGGCTAATTTCTGGCATTAAAAACAATGCTTGTTTTCCTTCATTAAGGCATTCTTGAATTAATTTTGCATATATTTCAGTTTTTCCACTTCCTGTATCTCCAAAAACCAAATTCATTTTATTATTTTGTAAACTATTTAGACACAAAAGTTGTTTTTCATTTAGTTTTAAATTTATATCTATATTCAAATTATTTTTAGTATTAGATATATTTTTGCTTAGTATAAAACTATCAAGACATAAAGATATATTAGCAGCGTAATATTTACTCATAAATTCTGCTAATTTCATTTGATTATCGGTTAGAAATTCATTGAAAATACTTATTATTTGTTTGGTGTTAAAAGTTGGCTTTTCGCATTTATTAATAACAATTGCAAGACAATTTTTATTGTGTAATTTTACTTCAACCTTTGAAAATGGTTTAATTTCCTCATCACTTTCATAGGTTAAAGTTTCTAAATTATGTCCTAAAATCGCTACTTTATAATAATTCATCAAGAAGCTTTTTTGATACAAGGAATCATATTATTAATTGAATCAATTCTTTTACTATTACATTTATTACATACTGCTTCTACGCATATTAATTCTGATTTTATACTTCTATAAATAAATTTATAATATATATTAGAATTAAATGTGTATCTATATAGTTCCATTTTCTCATCTTTTATAAGATTACTATCTTTCTTTTCTTTATCTAAGTAATCTTGAAAATCTTTATCTGCTTGATAAGCTGGGTTATATAATTCAGTCCATGCAGAGTATGTTGCATTGCTTGTAACTATTGTTCTTGCTAAAAAAAGCCAACCTTTATTCTCATCTCCTCTATCTAAGCCATCTTTAAATAAAGCTGTAAAAATTTTAGTAGGTTCAATTGGTTTTCCAGATGAATTTAAATTATCTAGATTATCATAGCTTGATACTTTTCCTACCATTACATTTTTTAGTAGTTGAGCGTTAATTTTACCATTAATACCTTCAATTTCTGATTTTAAGCTAGCTATATCAGATTTAAATTTTAAATCAAAAAAATTAGGTAAAGCTACAGCCGATAATATCCCGATAATAACTATCGCAAATATTAGCTCTATCATAGTAAAGGCTTTTTTATTTACTAGCATTTTACTCGCCTAATTTTTTACAAGGTAAAACTTTTGCACCTGGATACGAATTAAGGCATTTAAAAGTTCCTTTATTTTTATCGTATTCAAATACATAGCCATTTTTATTATTATCAGCATAATAAATAAAAGTTTCATTTACAACACTATTAGTCCAACCATCCCAACTACCTTGCTTAGACCCAAAAGTAACAGGGTTTTTTAATACTGCTGCAAAAAAACTATTGCTATTTTTCATATTATTTTGGCATGTTGTGCCTTTATCACGCTTAGCGTCTAAGCATAAGCCATCTGGATATTTTGAAGTGCCATCTGTATAAAGGCTATTTTGCTTATATTGTTCTATACCTGAACGAATTAAAGCTAGTGTTTCTTTTAGTTTTAATATTTGTGCATCATCACGACCTACAAATAATTTAGGAATAGCAACGCCAGCTAATATACCAATAATAACTATTACAAATATAATTTCCATCATACTCATAGCTTTTTTCATCTTATTCTCCTATTATAGAGCAATCTTCTGCTTTCCAACCGCTTAAGACCTTGCTTTTATCACATTTAAAGCTTCCATCGCTTGCATCGTATTTAAAAAATACTGCTGCTTTTTCTTTAGGTTTTGTAACAAATAATAAATCATCATCAGCATTATCCCAGCCTATTGAATTAGTAGCTCTTCTATTAATTCCTTTTGCTACCTCATCAGCAAAAGCAGGAGCACCCTTACAACCACTACTGCATAATTTTGCAGGATATTCTTTGAAGCCTTTTTCTACATAAGTATTTCCAGCGTAGGCTTCAATACCTTTTCTAATAGCTTCAACTTGCTCTTTTAATTGCACTATATGTGCTGTGTCTTTATTAGCCATCATTTTAGGAATTGCAATTCCTGCTAATATTCCTATAACAGCAATAGCAAAAATCATTTCTATCATACTAAATGCTTTTTTCATCTATTTTTCCTTTATTGTTAAGAATATTTATAATATTTATTAAATCTTCTTTTTGTCTTTGCAATTCTGATTTAAGATTTACATTTTCTTCTTTAAGTTTTAAATTCTCTTCTTGTATTTTTTCAAATTCTTGCACTAATTGAAAGTGTGAGTAACTTTTTTTAAGATATAAATTAATAAATTGTGGTATTTCTATATTTTTTGTAGGATTTTTTAGCTTATTTATATCATCATTTAAATAAGCTAAAAATTCTTTAGACGGAACATTAAAATTATAGCCCCTAGCTCCTAAGGTTATCGTAAATTTAGTTGTTGTTTCCAAGCACTTGCTCTATTGCTTTTAAGGTTTCTTCTTCAATTAGATTTTTATTTAATAACTCTTCTTCTAATTTACTAATTTCATATGATTGTGCTTCACATTTAGCTTTTGCTTGAGTTAATTCATTCATAAGCCTTTCGTTTTCGCTTACTAAATATTTATATTTTTCCATTAATTCTACTATTTTATTACTTAGTGTGCTTGTTATGTTATCGCTCATTTTGTTTATCCTTAATCAAATTTTAAAGCTGTGATTTTAATTATTTATAGTTAATATAATAATAAAAATTATTTTTTAGGATTAAAATGTTTGAGTTAATTAGTAATTATAAACCATCACCTGATCAAGCACAAGCAATAGAAAAGATTGTAAATGGTGTAAAAAATGGACAAAAATATCAAACTCTTTTAGGAGTTACAGGCTCGGGTAAAACTTTTACAATGGCAAATGTGATAAATAAACTTAAAATGCCTACTTTAATAATGAGCCATAATAAATCACTTTGCGCTCAGCTTTATAGCGAATTTAAAGGCTTTTTTGCGAATAATCATGTGGAGTATTTCATAAGTTATTATGATTATTATCAACCTGAAGCTTATATTCCTAGAACTGATACATTTATAGAAAAAGATAGCTCGGTTAATAATGATTTAGAAAGGCTTCGCCTAAGCTCAACTGCTTCGCTTTTAGCATACGATGATTGCGTTTGTATTGCAAGTGTAAGTGCTAATTATGGATTAGGAAATCCTGCTGAATATATTGATATGGTAGAGTTTTTTGAAGTAGGCAAATGCTATAAACAAAAAGAATTATTACTTCATTTAGTAGCTATGGGATATAGTAGAAATGATGCGTTTTTTGATAGGGGAAATTTCCGTGTAAATGGGGATATTATAGATATTTATCCAGCTTATTATGAAGATGATGCAATTCGCTTAGAATTTTTTGATGATGAATTAGAAAAGATTTATACTTTTAATACTTTTGATAATAAAAAAATAAAAGATTTAAATAAATTCACACTTTATGCTGCAAATCAATTTATAGTCGCTACTCCAACGCTTAAAAGAGCTTGTAAAGATATTAAAAATGAGCTTGATGAAAGGTTAGAATACTTTAAAAAACAAGGCAAATTATTAGAAGCACAACGCTTAGAACAGCGAGTTGAATTTGATTTAGAAATGCTAGAAACTACAGGAATGACTAAAGGAATAGAAAATTATTCAAGACATTTAAGTGGGCTTAATGCAGGAGAAACTCCTTATACTTTATTTGATTATTTTAAAATAAAACAAAAGCCATTTTTAGTAATTGTAGATGAAAGCCATGTTAGTTTGCCACAATTTAGGGGAATGTTTGCAGGAGATAGAGCTAGAAAGGAAGTGCTAGTTGAATACGGCTTTAGATTGCCAAGTGCTTTAGATAATAGACCATTACAATTTGATGAATTTATTAATAAAGATTGCTTTTTTTTATTTGTGAGTGCAACCCCTGCTGAATTAGAGCTTGAGCTTAGTGGTGAGTGTGTTTATCAGCAAATTATGCGTCCAACAGGACTGCTTGACCCTGAAATTAGCATAATTGATAGCGAAAACCAAATAGAGCATTTATATGATGAGATTAAAAAGGTGATTGCAAGAAATGAGCGTGTATTAATCACAACACTTACAAAAAAAATGGCAGAAGAATTGCAAAGATACTACACAGAATTAGGGATAAAATGTAAATATATGCATTCAGATATTGATGCAATTGAGCGAAATGAATTAATAATTGGTCTTAGAAATGCAGATTTTGATGTGCTAATTGGAATTAACTTGCTTCGTGAAGGACTTGATTTACCTGAAGTTAGTCTTATAGCTATTTTAGACGCTGATAAGGAAGGTTTTTTACGCTCAACTACGAGTTTAATTCAAACAATGGGAAGAGCAGCTAGAAATATCAATGGAAAAGTAATTTTATATGCTAAAAAAATCACAAAATCAATGCAAGAAGCAATAGATATTACGAGTGAGCGAAGAAGCTTGCAACAAGCTTATAATAAATTGCACGGAATTACTCCAAGAAGTGTTGAGCGAAAATTAGAAAAGACTTTAAAACAAAACGAAGATAATGTTTCTATAAAAAAATCAAAAATAGAAAAAATGCCAGCAAATGAGCGGGCTAAATTAGTAAATGAATTAAGAGAAAAAATGCACCTAGCAGCAAAAGAGCTTGATTTTGAACAAGCAGCGTTTTATAGAGATGAGATTAAAAAACTAAGAAGTATTTAAAATTTTAAAATTAATAATTATTATTAATATTTTTTATTTAAAATATTAGTTCTTATTATCATTATTAAGGAGAACTAATGTTTAAAGGCTTATTAAAAAGCTTAGTTGTGGCGAGTATTTTATGTGTTGGTGCTAATGCTAAAGTAGAAGTAATTAAAGATGTTTTAGATAGAGAAGTTAAAGTTGATTTACCTGCTAAAAGAATAGTTCTTGGATTTTACTATACTGACTTTTTAGCAGTTGGTGGTAAGGACGCTTTGAAAAATGTAGTAGGATTTTCTAAGGAAGTTTGGACTGATTGGACTCCTGCTAGCTGGGACGCTTATATTAAAGTCTTACCGGAGTTAAATAATATAGCTGATGTTGGAGAAGTTGAGCTAAGTACATTTTCAGTTGAAAAGGTATTATCTTTAAAACCTGATTTATTAGTATTGGCTGATTGGCAATATGAGATGATAAAAGATCAGCTTGAACCAATTAATAAAGCAAATATTCCTATTGTAATACTTGATTACAACCGCGAAAGTGTTGAAAGACACATAAGAAGCACCGAAGTTATAGGAAAAATTACAGATAACGAAGCAAGAGCAAATGAGCTTATAAGTTTTTATAAAGGCATAATTGATGATGTGCAAGAAAGAATTAAAAAAGCAAATCTTAAAAAGCCAAAAATTTATATAGAATTTGGAAATCTTGGTCCAAAAGAGCATAGTTATACTTTTGGTAAAGATATGTGGGGTGCTTTAATTGACCTTGCAGGTGGGGATAATATAGCAGCACCACTTGTAGAAAAATGGATGCCAATTCATCCTGAAGAAGTTTTAGCAAGTAAGCCTGATGTAATAATAATTGCTGGTCGTGAAACTGAACTTAAGAAAAATCCAGAAGCTATGGTAATGGGTATTGGAATTAATGAAGAAGAAGCAAATAAAAGGCTAAATGGTTTTAAAACTAGAGCAGGTTGGGATAGTTTGCCAGCTATAAAAGATAATAGACTTTTTGCAGTATATCAAGGAGCTAGTAGAACACTAGTTGATGCTTCTATGGTGCAATTTATTGCTAAAGCTTTATATCCTGATTTATTCAAAGATATAGACCCTATTAAAACTTATATTGATTATCACAAAAAATATCTTCCGATAATTCCAACAGGTTCTTTTGGTATCCAAGCTAAGTGATAAAAGATGAATTTAAGTAAAGAAATAATCGCTCATAGAAAATATGAGCGAAAAAAATTTGTAATTATTGTATTTTTTATATTTTTTGGTATTTTGGGTTTTGTGTGTGATATAGCTGTAGGCCCATCTATGATAAGTCCTATTGAAGTTGTAAAATCAATTTTAAAAGCGTTTTTTATTGATATTGAAGTTGATAATACATCGTATATAATTACACATTCATTAAGATTACCTATGGCTGTTATGGCTTTAGTTGTGGGTGCTGCTTTAGGTTATGGTGGAGCATTAATTCAAACTTTACTTAACAATCCTATGGCAAGTCCATATACTTTAGGACTAGCTGCTGCGGCTGGTTTTGGAGCTTCACTTGTGATTGCATTTGGATTTGCAGGAATTAGTCTTTATTTTGCTGTTCCACTTGGTGCATTTACTATGACTATGGTTTGTTCTAGTGTTTTGTTTTTGTTTGCAAAATCAAGAGCTTTTAGTTCTGAAATGTTAATTTTAGTAGGTATTGCGCTTTTATTTTTATTTCAATCATTGTTATCTTTAGTGCAATACATAAGTGCTCCTGAAATTTCTCAACAAATTGTTTTTTGGCTTTTTGGCTCACTTCAAAAATCAAATTGGACTAATGTAATTATAGTTGGAGTGGTTACGATTATTTGTGTTATTTTACTTATAAAGGATAGTTGGGCGTTGTGTGCTTTTAGATTAGGTGAAAATAGGGCTGAAGTTTTGGGCGTTAATTTATCTTATCTTAGATTTAAAGCATTGCTAATTGTATCAATTATGAGTGCAACGGCTATTTCTTTTGTAGGAGTTATTGGATTTATTGGGCTTGTATCTCCTTATATAGCTAGAATGCTCGTAGGAGAAGACCAAAGATTTTATATGCTTACATCTATGTTAATTGGTGCTGTATTTTTAAGTTTTTCTTCTGTGATTTCAAAGATTATAGTAATAGGGACTTTATTTCCTATTGGAATTGTTACTTCTTTTGTTGGAGTGCCATTTTTCTTTTTTATAGTTTATAGTAGGAGAAGGGTATGCTAATCTTAAAAGATGTAAATGTTAAAAGAGCTAATAATTTAATATTAGATAAAATCAATTTAGAATTTGAAAATGGAAAAATATATGCAATAATAGGTGCAAATGGTGCTGGTAAAAGTTCGCTTTTAGATGCAATTTTTGGCAGAGTAAAAGCAGATGGAAAAATTAGTTTAGATGATTTTATTTTAAATAAAAAAACTTATAAATCTTGGCAAAACAATATTGCTTATATGTTGCAAGATTTTAATTCTAATGCAAATCTTAGTGCTTTAGAAGTAGTTTTGCTTGGAAAATTAAAAAAATTAGGGCTTTTTATAAAAGATGAAGAATTAGAATTTGCATTGAATATAATGAAAGGTTTAAATATTAATCATTTAGCTAATAAAAATATAAACGCACTTTCAGGCGGGCAAAGGCAGATGATAAGTTTTGCTCAAGTGTTAGCAAAAGAGCCAAAAGTATTATTACTTGATGAGCCTGTGAGTGCTTTAGATTTGCATTATCAATGCTTATTGCTTGAAGCTTTAAAGGAGCAAACCTATACTAAAAACTTAATTAGTATTGTTGTTTTGCACGATTTAAATTTAGCTTCAAGGTTTTGCGATGAGCTTATAGTTTTACATAAAAATTTAGTTTATCAAAAAGGTTTAGCAAATGACATTATCACAAAGCAAATGTTAAAAGATTTATATGATGTAAATGTAAATGTTTTAGCTGATAAAAATAAGCCTTTAATATCACTTTTAGGAACAAAATGAAAATTTATATAGCAATGCAAGATATTTATAAAGAAGGTTCTATAGGTCTTAGAATACTTAAAAATGAGTTTTTGAACTTGGGTTTTGAGTGTGAGTTTTTTGTGTGGCAAGAGTATGAGAATTTAAAAGATTGTGTTATTTTGCCACTTGGTGTTTGGGATTATTCTCTTAAAGTAGATGAGTTTTTGAGATTTTTAGATTTTTGTGAGCTAAATAATATTATTTTGATAAATAATACAAAATTAATTAGAAAAAACTTAGATAAATCATATTTACTAGATATAAAAGACGCTGTAAAATCTAATATTGTAGATATTAAAGATATAAAATTAAAGCCAAATCAAATCATAAAACCCTTAATAGGTCAAAGCGGAAATGGTGTGGCAAGGTTTAATGATGATATTAATTTACAATTTTATAAAGATAAAGCCTTAATTCAAGAATACATTAATCACGATAGCGAAGCTTGTTTGGTATTTTTTGAAGGAGCATATCAATATAGTATTTTAAGAACTAAAAATAATGATTTTAGAGCAAACTATAATTATGGTGTAAAAATAGATGATTTTAATCCAAGCGATGAGCTTATATCTTTAGCTAGCAAATATATTCCCAAAGATAGCTTTTATGCAAGGTGTGATGTGTTTTTGGCTGATAGGTTTTATATAAATGAAATTGAATGTATTGAACCTGCTTTATATTTTGATAAAAAGCCAAAGTTTGCAAGTATTTTTGCAAATAAAATGAAAAAATATTTAAATTCCTTAAAAATTTAAGGAATTTGATTTTAAGAATTTTCTAGATATTTTTTACTAACTTCTGCATACTCTAAAGCTTGGTTTTTAATAGCTTTTATTTCTTCATTGCTTAATTCTCTAACAACTTTTGCAGGACTTCCTTGAATTAATGAATTTGGTGGAAAAACTTTATTTTTAGTTACTAATGAATTTGCACCTATTATTGAGTTTTCATTAATAACTGCTCCATCCATAATTACACTTCCCATTCCTACTAATACATTGGAATTTATCGTGCAAGCGTGGATTATAGAGTTATGCCCTATAGTTACAAAATCCTTTATTATACAAGGTGTTTTAGGGCTAATCTCAACTCCTAGTTTATCATATAAAGCTCTTGCTACATGAATTGTAGAATTATCTTGGATATTTGTGTATTTTCCTATTTTTATATTAGCTACATCTGCACGAATAACTGCATTAAACCATATTGATGAATATTCATCAATTGTAGTATCTCCAATGATTTTAGCTCCATTTGCTACAAAAACTGATTTATTTAAATTAGGATAAAAACTATCGTATTTAACTAACATTTGCTTTCCTTAATAATAATTTTTATTATATAATATAAAAAAGGAGAAAATATGAAGAAAATATTAGTTATATTTTTATTAAATATAATACTTTTTGCTGATTCTATTGCTCAACATAAGGCTGATAAAATTCAAGATTCAAGATTGTTTGTTCAAGCACATGATGGAAAATTATTTTGTCTTAGTCCTAAGTTAGCTGATGGAAGATTGCTAGTAGGTATGCAAGATTGTAAGAACTCAAGTATCACAAGATACGATGTATATAAAAGAATTGCGTTTAGATATAATGATAGTTGGGTTTGTGCATCACTTGGGGATAGAATGAAAAATGGTAAGATGGGGAGCGATTATGTAGAACTTCGCCCTTGTGTATTAAACGATAAATCTCAATGGTTTGATATTAATAATGATGCTTTTAACTTAAAGGCATTTTCAAATATGAAAATTACAGAAAAAAACTTCTTATTAGTGGCTACTAAAAATAATTTTGGTAATAAAATAAAAATTTTTGAAGGCGTTATGAAAGAATGGCTTGAAGCTATTGCACCACCTGTAAATTATGCTTTAAAAACACCAATATATTTTTATGTAGAAAATAGAACAAGTGGAGTTAGAACTAAGTATTATTTGGGTAAAAATAATGCGAATAAAACCAATCCAACTAATTTTTATTATGATTTTAGTTCAGGTAAAATTGCTTTATATAACAATGGTAATTTTGAATGTTTAAAGACTAATTTATCTAATTTAAATGCTAGTTATTTAAGGTTCGAGAAATGTAATTTTGAAGATAGAGAGAATGATTTTTATTGGAATTTAAATTTATTTGATGGTTCTTTTATTTTTGATGGTAAAAATAATATTTTAGAAGTTGCAAGGGGCAGTGATTTAGGTAAATTATTCGTAGTTACAAAAGATTATTATAAAATTAATCTTGCGGGAAGTTCATTAAAGAATACTCAATTTTTCTTTGATAGTAGTGTGTATGATTTATGGAATTTTAATTATAGAAATGCGGGATTTAATTCGCACAAATGTGGAAATGAAAGAAGAGTAAAAAGAGATTTAAATTTCTTTAACTTAGCTAATTTTAATGTTTTAGATGAGAATTGGATAAGAAGACTTTATGCGATAACAAGAACAAGTGATAGTAGTAATGATGCTAGTGGAATTTGTGGAATTTGTATGCTGCAAACTTTTGAAATAGTATCTTTATTAACTCAAGTATATCCATACAATCCTGATTTAGTACTTGATAATAATGGTTATTTATTTGATTATAGCGAGCATAGAAGTCCTTTTGTGTCTTTTCAAAGAAGAAATCCAGCATTATATAATCTAATGCAAGGAGCTTTTAACTTTTGGGGAAATGAGTTAGTTTTTGGAGAGCCAATTTATCATAGAGGAGTTAGGGCGATTTGGGCTTTAACTAGAAATATATTGCCAAGATTTGATTGGAGTTTAAGTTCAGTTTATACTGGCGATGATATTGGTAGAGAATTAATAAGACTTACTCGTTCTCCTGCTGGTTCTTTATATATAGCTTTAGTAAGCCTTAGTAATGGTAGAGCTCACGCTATCCCTATAGTTATTACAAATCACGGGGTTGTGGTAATTCCAACAAATAATGAAAATATAAGCGAACAAGAATATTTAGAATTAGTAAGACCTGCTAATAATTTAAGAAGCTTAGAGCTTTCTGTTACGGCAAATGGAAGATATCAAATAGAGGCATTAACTTTAATTGGTTTAGTTGGAAATAGAGATAATGTATTAGGAGAATACTTAAATCAGTTTGATTGCACTGGAGATGGTAGTTTTAGAAGGGGTAATGGTAATTTCTTAAATCCAAATAATGCAAATACTTGCAATAATGGAAGATGTGAATTAATGGAAATTGATTTTATGTTTAGCAATTAAGCTAAACATAATCTCTTGGCTTTTTTAAAGACGGGATAAAATATATAATTTTTTGTTTGATTGTTTTGATAATTTTGCCAAATTTAGAACGTCTTTTTAAATTAGCATTTTCATTTATTGAGCTTTGAAAATTAATATCTACATTAATTAATATCGGATACACAGCATAAGTATTAAATAATAATGTATTAGATGTGTAATGATCTGCGGCCATATATATTTTTTTTGTTTCGTTGAATAATTTTTCAGCTCCTTTTTTTGTTATATAATATCCATGAGTTCCGTTGCCTCTTCCAATTATCTTTCTTATATTCCAGTTTTTTATTTTATGATTAAATTTTAAAGAATAAGGTGTATTGATAATATAACCATCATCTCTATATTGTTGCCAATAATGTCCTAATAATATTAAATCAGCATTTTTTGGAAAATCATTTGTATATTTTAAAAATTCTAATAAATTCTCATCAAATACTGCATCATCTTCTAAAATAATTGCGTCTTCTAGATTTTGCTCTATAATTTTTTGATAACATAATCTATGACTCATAGCACAGCCTATTTCGCCTAAATTTAATGGTTTTCTAAGATATTTTAATTGAATTTCAACTGAAGCTACGTTGTTTTTTATTTCATCTTCACTCAACGCTTTGCCATATACAGCTTTAATTATTTCATAATTAAGCCCTAAGCTTTCGCAAAGGGCTGTTATTTTTTGTCTTTTTTCTATATCTTGCTCAAGATTAATTATAAAGAATTTCAAGCAAATACGCCTTTTTGTGGCCCACTTTTGCCGCAACAATCTTTATATTTCTTACCACTACCACAAGCACAAGGTTCATTTCTTGATTGCTTTTTGATAGGTTTTTCAATTTCTTGAATTTCTTCATTAGTTTCAGGTATTCTTAGTTGAATTATTAGTAATACTTTTATACTTTCACTTTTAATTCTTTCAACTAGCTCCATAAATAAATTATAACTTTCTCTTTTATATTCTACTAATGGGTCTTTTTGATTATATCCACGAAGACCAATACCTGTTTTTAAAATATCCATTTGATACAAATGCTCTCTCCAAGCACCATCTAAAACTTGTAGATATAATAATTTTTCAATTCTTTCCTTTTCACTATCAGGAACTATGCTAAATTTAACTTTTAACATAGTAGTTATTGCATCAATAATAACACTTCTGCTTTCTTCTGTGTTTAAAGTTTTTAATAATTCTAAATCTAGCTCCAAATTAATTTCATTTTTGAATAATTCTACTAAATTTTCAGCACTTAAATCATTTAAATTATGAATTAAATAATCCACATATTCAGCTATATTTTGCTCAACTTTTGTCTCAATATCATAATTTGTATCTAGCAATTCATTTCTATATTTATATATAGTTTTTCTTTGTTCGTTTGCTACATCATCATATTCAAGTATATGCTTTCTACTTTCAAAATGAAGATTTTCTACCTTTTTTTGAGCACTTGCTACTGCACGAGTTACAAGTGAGCTTTCTATGCTTTCACCTTCAGCGATTTTTAATCTAGTAAAAATTGCTTTTAGCTTATCTCCACCAAAAATTCTTAATAAATTATCTTCAAGACTTAAATAAAATCTACTAACACCAGGATCACCTTGTCTTCCAGCACGACCACGCAATTGATTATCAATTCTACGGCTTTCGTGTCTTTCAGTTCCTATTATATATAAGCCACCTAATTCTCTAATCTCATCAGTAATTTTTATATCAACACCACGACCAGCCATATTAGTTGCAATAGTAACTGCTCCTTTTTTACCTGCATCTTTAATAATTTCTGCTTCGTGAGCGTGATTTTTAGCATTTAATACATTGTGAGCTATTTTTGCCTTTTTTAAATACTCATGTAAAAGCTCGCTTTTTTCAATACTTGCAGTTCCAACTAATACAGGTTGTCCTTTTGCGTTAGCTTTTTTTATTTCATCAACTACGGCTTTAAATTTCTCATCTTGAGTTTTATAAATTAAATCATCTAAATCTTTTCTAATTACAGGCACATTAGTCGGGATTGTAATTACATCAAGGTTGTATATTTGAGAAAACTCAGTTGCTTCAGTTTGGGCTGTTCCTGTCATACCAGCAAGTTTTTCATACATTCTAAAGTAATTTTGGTAGGTAATATCTGCTAAAGTTTGACTTTCTTCTTGGATTTTAACTCCTTCTTTAGCTTCAAGTGCTTGATGTAAGCCTTCGCTAAAGCGTCTTCCTTCGCTAATACGACCTGTGAATTCATCTACAATCATTACTTCGCCATCTTTAACAACATAATGAGTATCTTTTAAAAATAAATTATTAGCCTTTAAAGCTTGGTCTAATTGATGAGCTAAAATAGCATTATCAAGACTATATAAATTATCAACTCCAAATAGTTTTTCTGCTTTTGAAATTCCTTGCTCTGTAATTAAAATAGTTCTATTTTTCTCATCTGCTATAAAATCTCCACTAGGTTTTTCTTTAGGATCATCTGGTGCAACTCCGCGAACCATTTGCTTAGCTACTTCATTAGCTCTTATATAGCCATCTAATGTTCTATTGGTTGGCCCTGAAATTATTAATGGAGTTCTAGCTTCATCTATTAAAATACTATCAACTTCATCAACTATTACAAAATAATGTCCCCTTTGAACTTTATCTTCAGCATCAAAGCACATATTATCTCTTAAATAATCAAAACCAAATTCACTATTAGTTCCATAAACAATATCACACGCATAAACAGCTTTTCTATTTCTATGGTCGTTTCCTACTAAAATACCAACACTAAAACCAAGAAAATTATATATAGCACTCATCTCATTAGCATCTCTTGCTGCTAGATAATCATTTGTTGTTACTACATGAACGCCTTTTTTTGTCATTGCGTTTAATACCACAGGTAAGGTTGCTACTAAGGTTTTTCCTTCCCCTGTTTTCATTTCTGCTATGCTTTTATCATTTAAAACCATACCGCCTATTAATTGCACATCATAATGTCTCATTCCAAGCGTTCTTTTGCTAACTTCTCTTACTATTGCAAATACATCTTCTAAAACTAAATCTAAATTATTATTGTCTTCAAGCACTTTATTTTGTAGGTTTTGAAATTCGCTTTTAATTTCTTCATCATTTAATTTTTGATATTTTTCTTCTAAAGAATTTATTTTTAATACTCTTTTTTTGTAGGCTTTAAGAAGTCTATCATTACGAGTTCCAAATATACATTTTGCTATATTTTTAAACATTTAAATTTACCTCTTGGTTTTGATTTTTGAATATAATTATATTTGTTAAAATAAATAAAAGGATATTTAAAAGGTATTTAAATGATTATTAAAAAAATCTTTTTGCTTTGTATTTGTGGAATTTTTGCTTTTGCATTTAAAATTGATAATATAAATTACAATAGTTTTGAAGCTGATTTTATTCAAAAAGTAGTTGATTTGAGTAATAAAACTTTAATATATGAAGGTAAATTTTATTATCAAAATGAAAAAAGTTTATGGCAATACTTAAACCCTGATGAAAAAAAAGTTTATATTACTAAAAATGAAGTTGTAATAATTGATGATGACTTAGAGCAAGTAATTATTAGTAAAGAACAAATTGATTTAGCAAATATTTTAAAAAATGTTTCTTTATATGAAAAAAAAGAAGATTTTGTAATCTATAAAGCTAAGTATGATAATATAATTTATTATGTAAAAGTGCTTAATAATCTTTTAACAAATATAAGTTATAAAGATGAATTAGATAATCAAGTAAGCATAGATTTTATAAATTCAAAAATTAATTTAAAAATAAATGATGATATTTTTAAATATAGTATTCCAAAAAATTATGATGTAATAAGGTGAGGTTATGGTAATAGATATTGATTTAAAAGATAAAGCATATAAAGTTTATATAGATGAAGAATTAAAAATAAATAAAGATTATGTAATTTTAACTAATACAACTTTAGAAAAACTATACTTAAATGATGTTTTACAAAAAATAGGAAAACAACCAAAAGCGATAATAGTTATACCAGATGGAGAAGAATACAAAAATCAAGAAAGCGTTAATTATATTTTAGAAGAATTATTTAAGGCTGAAATTAGTAGAAGTGATTTGCTAATTAATCTTGGCGGCGGGGTAATTAGCGATATTGGTGGCTTTGTGGCTAGTATTTATAAGCGTGGAATAAAACATATAAATATAGCTACAACCTTACTTGCTAGTGTTGATGCAGCAGTAGGTGGTAAAACAGGCATAAACAATGCTTATGGCAAAAATCTAATAGGCACATTCAAGCAACCTAGTGCTGTTTATATTTTCACAAATTATTTTAAGACTTTAAAAAAAGCTGAATTAAGTGCTGCTATGGCTGAAGTTATTAAAATGGCTGTTTGTTTTGATTTGGATTTTTATAACAAATTAAGTAAATTAAGTTTTGATGATATTTTTGATAATATCTTAGAATTTGTAGAAAAATCAATAAAAATTAAAGCAAATGTGGTAATAAATGACGAGTTTGAAGATAATCTTAGAATGAAACTAAATTATGGTCATACTTTTGCTCATGTTATAGAAAATGAGACGAATTATAAAGGCTATTTACACGGAGAAGCTGTTGCTATTGGTATGGTTATGGCTAATAAATTGGCTTGTAATTTAGGTTTAATTTCAAAAGAATTTGAAATAAGTATTTTAAATACTTTAAAGAATTTTAATCTACCTACATTTTATAAAATTAATTCATCTTCTAAATTCTATGAAGGATTTTTTCAAGACAAAAAAACTCTAAGTGGAAAAATCAACTTTATTTTACTTAGCAAAGAAGATTTAAGCATTATTAAAAATGATATTTCAAAAGATGAAATATTAAAAGTTTTAAGGGAATTTGAATGAGATTTTTATTAGCTTTTTTTGTTTTTGTAACTTTTATTTATGCAGAAAATACAGAAGAATTTACAAAAAACCTTGAGGGAGTGTATTCTGTCAAGGAAAAATTGCATATTATAAATAATGAATTAAAAGACAATATCACTATAAAAAATTATAAAAATTATCAAGAATATTTAAGATTAAAAAATGAATTAAAAGAAGCAAATGAAAATTTATTAAAAGCTAAAAAAACTCAAAAAGAACAATTAGAAAATACCATAAAATCACTTGAAGATAAACTAAGTGTATTAAAAGATTATGAAAGCTACAGTGTAGTAAAATATTTAAATCTACCAAGTGAGCCTACTGAATATAAAAAGATTTCAAATATTTATTTAGTTATTGAAGGTTTATCAGAGCGTAAAGAATTAGCTAATGAGAAAAAAGAATATGAAATAAAGTTAAAAGATTTTACTACATTAGTATCTAAAATAGATAAGAAAACAAAGCTTTTACAAGAACTATATGACATTGAGCCAAGTGAGAATTTAAGTCAAGAATTAGTATATTCTATAAAAGAATTAAATGATTATAAAAGCGCTTTAGAAAATATCACAAATGCTTTTGAGATATTTAAAGTTAAGGCAAATAACACAATTAAGCTTATAAATAACGATATAAAAAAGCAATATGATAGTGCTATATTTTTTATAGCAATTATTATTTGTATATTTATTGCTAGGTATTTATTAGGTTTGATGCTTAGAAAATATGTTGATGATAAAGATAAAGTTTATACTTCTTTTAAGATTTTAAATATTTTTACTTTTATTATTGTTTCTATGTTTTCTATATTTTATTTTGTTGAAAATATAAGCTATTTAGTAAGCGTATTAGGATTTGCATCAGCTGGTCTTGCTATTGCTATGAAAGATATGTTTATGAGCTTACTTGGTTGGGCCACTTTACAATTTGGTGGTGGCTTTCATGTAGGTGATAGGGTAAAGGTTAGTAAAAATGGAGTTACTTATGTAGGAGATATTATTGATATTTCTTTACTTAAGATGACTATATACGAAGATGTTACATATACTACTTTTTTGACAAATCGTCGTGCTGGAAGAATTATTTACATACCAAATCACTATATTTTCACAGAATTAATATCAAATTATAATTATTCTTATATGAAAACCGTTTGGGATGGAATAGATATAGTAATAGATTTTTCAAGCAATCTTGAAAAGGCAAAACAAATAATTTTAGAATCAGCTAGTTCTCATACTCAAGCATTCAGCGATAGTGCAAAAAAAGCAATTCAAAAAATGAGAAATCATTATCAAATGAAAAATTCAGGAACAGACCCGAAACTATTCGTAATGCTAGAGCAATACGGGATTAAAATATCTATTTGGTATATGACAAATTCAAGAGAAGCTCTTAAAATGCGTTCAATAGTAAGTGAAGAAATTATTAAAAGATTAAAAGCAAGTGATGATATAAAATTAGCTTTCCCATCACAAACTATTTATATGGATAAAAGAAATAATCAGCCATTTTTAAAGGATAATAATGAAAATATATATTAAAACTTTTGGTTGTAGAACCAATATTTACGATAGCGAACTAATCAAAAGCTATATAAAAGATAATGAAATAATAAATGATGAATTACAAGCTGATATGATAGTAATTAATTCTTGCACGGTTACTAATCAAGCTGATTTAGGCTTAAAGCAATATATAAGACATATTAAAAATCATAATCCAAATACTAAATTCATCTTAACAGGTTGTGCTGCAGCAAGTATTGGTAAAAACTTATATGATAGCAAAATAGTTGATGGTGTAATGGGTGCGTCTTTAAAATCAAATATAAATAAGTTCATACTAAATCCAAAGGAATTTGATTTAGGAAATTTAAATTTCATAGATGAAAAAATAGTAAGCAATTACGAAAACCACACAAAAGCATTTGTTAAAATCCAAGAAGGCTGCGATTTTGCTTGTTCTTATTGTATTATTCCTAGTGTAAGGGGCGGGGCTAGAAGCCTAAAATTAGAGCAAATTATAAATCAGATAAAAACCCTAGCTAATAATGGTTATAAAGAAGTAGTTTTAACAGGCACAAATATAGGTAGTTACGGAAAAGATTTAAATCTATCTTTAGCAAAATTGCTTAAAGAAATTAGCAAAATAAATGGGATTAAAAGAGTTCGTTTAGGTAGCATTGAGCCGGTTCAAATTGATGATGAGTTTAAAGAATTATTAGACGAAGATTTTATTGAAAAACATCTTCACATAGCCTTACAACACACAAATGAAAAAATGCTAAAACTAATGCAAAGAAGAAATAAAGCTTATAAAGACTTAGAATTATTTGAATATTTAGCTAATAAAGGCTATGCCTTAGGCACTGATTATATAGTAGGTCATCCAGGTGAGAGTGATGAAATATGGGCTGATGCTATTAATAATTTTAAGAAATTCCCTATAACTCATCTTCACGCTTTTGTGTATTCTAAAAGAGACGGGACAAAAAGCGTAGAATTAGCAAAGACTTTAGGCGAAGTTGATAAAAATATCTCAAAGCAAAGATTAAATGAGATTAAAGAAATTACTAGATTAAAAAATTATGAATTTAGAAAAAATCAAAAAGATTTAATAGTATTAGTAGAGCAGTTTAAAGACGGCTATTATCAAGGATACGACCAATATTTTAATTTAATTAAAATCAAATCAGATAAAGACTTATTAAAAACTTGGATAAATATTAAAGATTACGAGGTAGAAATTGACAAAAATAAAGCCATTTACTAAAAATATCAAAATAATAATCGCTTGCATAATTCTTGCAATTATAGCTTTAGGAATATTTTCGCTAAGTAAAAAAGAGCAAAATATATCTTTAAATGAGTTTTCATCATTAGAATTAAAAAATATTTCAAATGCTTACATTTATGAAAATATGCTTTATTTTTCAATAAATGATAAAGATTATAAAATTCTAGCTGATGAAGAAATAATCAAAAAAATCTTAAAATACAAAAGCGTAGAAAATAAAACAGAATTTGATTATTCAATAATTTTAGTTTTTATTATGATAATAATTTTTATTTATTATCTAATATATTTAAGAAATCTTAGCACAAAACAAGGCATATCAAATCATCCAATTAATAATGTCTTAAAACATGAATTTAGATTTGTTATCAAAACAGATAGTAATTTTAATGATGTTATAGGTCAGTTTAAAGCCAAGGAAGAATTAAGAAAATTAAGCTCTATTTTTAAAACCAACAATCCTTGCTTGATAAAAGGAGTTTTATTAACAGGTGCTAGTGGAGTAGGTAAGACTATGTTAGCAAGAGCTTTAGCAAATGAGTGTGGAGTTAATTTTTTATACCAAAGCGCAAGTAGCTTTAATGAAATTTTTGTAGGTCTTGGAGCAAAAAGGGTTAGAGAATTGTTTGCAAATGCTAAAAAATTAGCACCTTGTATAGTTTTTATTGATGAAATTGACGCACTTGGAAAGCAGCGTGGCAATGCTTTAGCAAACGATAGTGAAAATACACTTAATGAATTGCTAACTCAAATAGACGGCTTTGCAGAGCTTAAAAATGTCTTAGTAATTGCTGCTACAAATAGAGCTGATGTTTTAGATACAGCTTTACTTAGAAGATTTGATAAAAAAATTCATTTTACCTTACCAAATTATAGCGACAGAATAGAGTTCTTTAAGCAACTTGTTAAAAAAGATTTAATAAGTTCTGATTTTAATTTAGATTATTTAGCTTATATTTCAAAAGGTTTTAGCGGAGCTTCTTTTAAAAGCTTAGAAAATGAATTATTACTAAGAGATAGATTAAGCGAAAGAGAAATAATACATGAGATTTTAGTGATAAAGCACGGCATTAGCGAAGATTTAGAATTAAGCGAAAACGAGCAATATATTCAAGCTATTTATCAAGCAGGTAAAATCACTATGGCAAAGATTTGTGATGCGAATTTGATTTATGCTAATTTATTTACATTTGAGTATTTTTATCCAAACGAGCATATAAAATCATTTTCAGAAATAAAAAACGAAATCAAAATTCTTTTATCAGGAATGTTAGCAAATGAATTATTTTTAGGCGAAAATTACAATAATTTTTCTAAAGATAGAGATAAAATACAAGAATTAAGCAAATTTTATGTGGAATTTGAAATATCATCTTTAGAAGAAGAATGTAAAGAATATTTAAAAGCTTATGAAGAAGAGATTAAAAATACAGCAAATGAATTGCTTTTAAATAAAGAAATATTTTTTTAAAGGATAAAAATGGATAGTATAAAAATAGGGATAATTACGAGTTCAGATAGAGCAAGTGCAGGAGTTTATGAAGATATTAGTGGAGCAGAAATTAGAAAAATTATGCAAGAATATATATTAAATGAAATTGATTTTAAATACTCATTAATCCCTGATGAAGAAGAACTGATTACAAATGAGATTATTAAAATGGCTGATGAATTTGAATGCGATTTGGTATTTACCACAGGTGGAACAGGACCAGCTTTAAGAGATGTTACACCAGAAGCAACAAAAAAAGCAATTGAGCGTGAATTACCAGGGTTTGGAGAATTAATGCGTGCAAGCTCACTTAAGATTGTCCCAACAGCAATCCTAAGCCGTCAATTAGCAGGGACAAGGGGTAAAACTCTAATAATCAATCTCCCAGGTAAGCCAAAAGCAATTCGTGAATGTATAGAGCCTATTTTTCCTGCGATACCATATTGCCTAGACTTAATGAATGCAAGTTATATAAATGAGAGCGAAAACGCACCAAAGGTATTTAGACCAAAAAGTAAGTAAAAAATATTCAAAAATGCACACAAGTGCAATAATTATTTAATAAAAAAAATTATAATTTAAAACTTTAATTTTTAAGGAGAATAATATGAATAGGAAAATTGTGTTTTCATTAGTATTATTATCGGCTTTTTCTCATGCAAACGCAGAGACTAGAACGCCATTACAAATAGGTATAGTGGATACTGATGGTGAAAGTCAACATAGTAATCACTTAAATAAATGTATTAATTCTACTACTAGCAATAGAAGTGTTGATGGCTTAAACGATTGTGCTAAGCTAAGAAAAATGAACGATAAATTCTATGTTCAATGTTTTGCAAAGCCAGATATAAGTGATGATACTTATAAATCTTTATCTAATAATTCGAGTTATTTTCATTTAATAAATATCTTAACTCAAAAAGGCGATGTTACTAAGAACCCAGAAAAGGTTAGGTATGAAGCATTAAGACAATGTGGAGTTAGCTATTTTGATGCTAGAATGTATTCAGCTTATAAAATGGCTGTGAAATATACACCTTATGATGAAGCTAGAAATTTTATTGTTAGTTATAGAGATAAAGTAATTCAACCAAAAATTTCTAGTGCATCTGAAGTATGTAAAAGAGTTTTAAGTGCGGAATTGAATTATATAAATAATTCTCAAAAAGGCTTAGATGATATTGATTACGACCCATATTATGCTGCAGTTGGTTTTAGAACACCTGAAGTTCAAAATTTTTCATCTAGTAAAACATTTTCAACTAATGTTACATTAAAATCAGATTTAGATGGTAGTGATAAGAAAAAATTTATAGAAGAGTATTATAAGGAATTTCATGCAAATACAACAGGTAGGGTTATAGTTTCAAGTAGTCCAACTGTTATTAATAGTCAATATTTAGTATATTTGTTAGATCAAAATGAGTTTGCAGGAAGTAATGGTTGGGTATATAGAAACTTCTCAAATATTGTTGGAGATAAAACAAATGCTGGCGATATTCAAGGAATGAAAGGTTGTGCTGGTTTAGATAGAGGAAGTTTAACAACTAACACAATAGCATCTTGGGATACAAATAAACTAATATTTGTTAATGAAAATTATAACAATGAAGTAGTTTTGGGTGTTTGTGATGTTTATAATAGGTATTTAGGAATTAATACAAATACTAATTCTTTTGCTAAAGATAGAGCATTGGAAGCGATTTTATTAAAAAATTCAAAAATTAAGCCTTTTGATTATGGTGATTTTTTAGCAGACTATAATGATAGCAAAAATGGAAATCGTGTTAATGATTATGCCGGTGGTGTTAGCAAGTGCTATAATTATGATTTAGAGCATTATTCATCACAATATTCAAGAGCTAATTATTTTGATTATTTAAATGAAATAGACTATAGAAAAGATGAAGCTAAAAAAATTGTAAGAAAAAATTATTTATTTAGTATTCATAAAAATAATAATAGTAGAAAAGGTATTGTTTTAGGAGATGATGATACTTATAATTTCAGCGTAAATATTAGACCTTCATTTATCAATAATAAACAATACGATTCTAGGGGAAGTGGAAATATTGTAACTACACAAGTTTCAAATTTAGCTGTTAAATTTATTCCTGATGCTAATTATTATCAAATTACAAATGAAGCAAATCAAACTGATAAAAAAGATAGCAAACCTTTAAAAGTTACTAATTTAGATGATGTTTATATTGCTTTAAATAACAACAAAACTCCATTTAATGCTGAAGATAGAAAAGCAAGTAATATTTCAGTTAAATATTATCTAACAAGTTTTGAATTAACAAAACAAAGAATGGCAGATGCAAATGGTGCAGTAGACCCTAAAGTAGAAGTGATATCAAATAATAATCAATATGAATTAGTTCAGAAAGAAAATATAACTGGTTTTGGATTAAAATTTACAAAAGATACATTTAAAAAACTAGCTAAAATCGATGATAATGATTTATTAAAGGGTAATATTTATAAATTTACTTTTAAACCTTTAGAAATTATTGAAGAAATTACTGAAACCAATGAAGAAGAAGTATGCCCAAAAAGTGGTGCTTGTAAAATTCAAGAAGTAAAAAGAACTTATAAAAGACCAATGTTTCAAGCATCAGGTGTTGATATTGTAAAAGGTGCTCCAAAGGGTAGTGTAGAAATTATCTTAGGTCATAGCGAAATGCCAAATGGTATTAATTTTGGAACAGCTTATAATAATATTGATGCTACTAAAGTATTAGAAAGTGGTAAAGTATCTTCAAATACAAAAGTAGCTGATAAGATTTATACAAGAACAAGTAGCCAAGATATATATTTAGGCTTTACAAAACCAGATGTTAAAGTTCTTTATAAACAATATATTAAGTTTTATAATGGTTCTGATGAGTTAAATGCAGATATTTATAATGGAAGCAAAAAACTTTCAAAATCAACTACAGAATGTAAAGGTTATTATCCAATTGATAACAAAATGGTTCTACATTTAAAAGATAAATTAGCTGTAAATCAAAATTATCAATATAGATACGAAATTGCAGAATACGATAGCACTTTTGAAGAATGTTCAGTATTAGGCGATAGAAGTTCAAATACATTCTCAATTAGACCAGATAGTATTACTTATAAAGTAGGCACACTTGATACATTTGATAAAAAAGCAGGTAAAGAAGATAAAAAATATCCAAACAATAATGTGACTTTCACTGCGGATTTAAAAGATGATAGATTTGGAATTAGTGTTGCAGAATTAAAAGTAAGTGATTCAAAAGGTAGTGTTAAGAAATTTTATTTAGAAGATAAAAATTCAGTTCAATTAAATCAAGTTGGCTCAAAAGCTGCTAGTAGAACATTTGTTGATTTTAATAAAACAAATGGTAATTTTGATATAAAAACCGTGTTTCCTTTAGTAACAGATGCTCAAATAGCATTCTCTGAAAACAAATTTACTATAGGAGATTTAGAGCAAGATTTATGCGTGAATTCTAACGCTGCTGTAGATATTACTAATGCTAATAAGATTAATTCAGATGGTAAAATTAACTGCCAAACTCCAGGTAATGAACTTACTGTTAATTTTATAGCAGATGAGACATTAGGCTTACAAATTGATAATACAAATATGGCTATTAGACCTTATTTAACAAATACAAGCTTTACTAATTATGTTCCATTTAGTGATAATGACTCTGAAAGATTGGCATTGCCATTGCAAGTAGCTAATAAAAATACTAATAATTATTTTTATAAAAAATTTGCTAATGATGACGCAACTATTAATATTAATTTAGGGTATGACCCAACACCAAATGTAAATAAAGTAATCATTAAAGCTGATTCTGAAACTTTAGGCGTAACAGCTACAAGTGGAACAAAAGGTGGATTTAAGGTAACTGGATTAAATAGTGGATTTGACAATGCTTTAAGTTTAATTGACCCAAGTGCTAAACTAAGCACCTATGATGATAGTAAGTTTAGTGCAAAAGAATTTGGTAAAATTTTAGTTAAGATAGGTTATCCAAAATACGATGGCACTAAGCCTAATTTAGACCCTAAATTCTTAATAAAATCTGCAGAAGCAGAAATTAAGTTTAATGGTGGCGGTAGTTTAAATGTAAGTAATTTATTAACAAATCCTTATGAGTTTGCTTTCACAGGTTTATTCTTTAAAGATTTAAATAAAAATACAGGAACAACTCGCAAAATTAGTGAAACTGACGCTTGGGTATTTAAATATGAAAATAACAAATTTGTAAAAATGGATTCTAAGAATTTAAGCAATTACTCAAAAGTATATAATGATGCAAAAGGTGGATTTAGCTTTATTTCTGATTATTCTAAAAAAGAAATACCTGGAGATACTTACGAAGTTCCATCTAATTTAGCTAATAACCAATATGTAAAAGATACTTTAAGATTTAGAGTAAAAGATACAAAATTTAGCTATCTTGATTCTGACGCTACATTTACAATTGAATTTGTAAAATAATTATTTAGCCCTTAGTTTATCTAAGGGCTTTTATTTTTAACATATATTTTCTTATTAATTTATTTATTATTTTTTTAACATTATTTTAACTTAGCATAAATAAAATTAGCGATTTTAATTATTAAAATATTAAAGGAGCTATATGAAATTATCTTACAAAATTACTTTATTTGCTTTTGTTTCATTACTGATTATCAATTTAAGTGCTATTTTGGTAGCAAGTAAAGGTATGAATGAATTAGACAATATCGCTCAAGAAGCTCTTGATGGTATGAGTGTTGATGACGCGAAAAAAACAGCAGTTAGTATTACTAGCTTAATTACTTCAATGTCTAAAAAAATTCATTCAGCAAGTGAAAATCAAGAAAGTTATAATAAAAATATTCTTACATTTTTAAGTGAATTAGACTTAAAAAATCGCTCTGTTAATTTATTTGTAATTAATAAAAAAGGCGAATATGTAATGCACTATTTAAAAGATAGAATTGGTGAAAATGCTTATAATAAAAAAGATTCTAATGGTAAATTATATATACAAGAAATAATTCAAACAGCAAATAATGGTGGTGGATTTGTAACAACTCATATGAAAGCTGATAAGACAAGACCAGAAAGAGATGTGGTGTATTATGTAGAAAAAGATAGTTTCAATGATTATGTATATATAAGCGTAATTTATTTAGTAGAAGCTAAAGAAGAAATAGCAGGAATTAGTGCAAAAGTATTGGATAAGAAAAATGAAGTTGTTTTAAATTATTCTGTATTTGCAGTTATTTTATGTATTATTATCCTTGCTTTATGGTTGATTGTTATTAGAATTTGGATTAGCAAACCATTAAACGAACTAACCCAAAAAGCTTATGATTTATCTAAAGGAGATGGGGATTTAACTAAACTTTTAGAAATAAAAGGCAAAGATGAAATAGCAAGTGCTAGTAAAGCTATAAATGATTTCATTGGTAAGATTAGGATTTTAATTAACGAAGTAAAACAAATATCTTATGAAAACAAAACAATAGCAGCCGAGCTTAGTAGTGTTAGTATGCAAACAGGAAAAAGAAGTGAAGAAAGTTTTAATATAGTTGAAAATGTTGTTGAAGAAGGTAAATTAACTAAGGATAGTTTATCATCAGGTATAAATAGTGCTAATGATAGTAAAAATGAGCTAAGAGGTAGCACTGATAGTATTCACGAAACAATTAATACAATTAGCTCTTTAACAGATGAAATAGATAGAAGTGCTAGTATAGAAAGTGCTTTAGCTAGTAAGATTGAGCAATTAAGCCGTGATGCTGATAATGTTAAATCTATTTTAGAAATAATTAACGATGTAGCAGACCAGACTAACTTACTTGCACTAAATGCTGCAATAGAAGCTGCAAGAGCAGGAGAGCATGGGCGTGGGTTTGCCGTAGTAGCTGATGAAGTAAGAAGTTTGGCTGAGAGAACTCAAAAAAGCCTTAGTGAAATAAATGCAACAATAAGCGTTATAGTTCAAGGTATTAAAGATGCAAGCGAGCAAATGAGTGATAATTCTAAACAAATTAGTAATTTAACAAATGTTGCAAATGGTAGCGAAGAGCTAATTAAAAATATGGAACAAAAATTAAAAGAAGCAATAATTAGTAGCGATAAGACCGTGGATAATTATATTAACGCTAGCAAACAAATTGAAGATATTTTAAATGAAGTTTCGCAAATTGCAAAAATCACTAATGAAAACGCAAGAAGTGTAGAAGAAATAGCAAAAGCTGCAAGTCAATTAACTAATATTAGTGAAGAACTAGATAGAAAACTAAGCGAATTTAAATCATAATATATTTTTGCTAAGATTGTGTATTTAAGGGGTTTTAATGTCTTGGATATACTTAATCTTAGCAGGTATTTTTGAAATTGGTTGGCCGCTTGGTTTTAAATTAGCCAGTAACTGCTCAAAAGTATGGATAGTATTTTCTATAATATCAATGGGACTTAGTGGGTTATTTTTATATTTAGCGCAAAAAAATATTCCTATCAGTATAGCTTATATTGTATGGACTGGTATTGGTGGGTTAGGAACGGCTTTAATTGGGATTATGGTTTTTAATGATAATGTAAGTTTTTTAAAAATTATGTTTTTAAGTTTTATTTTTATAGGGTTAGTTGGAATTAAAATTGTAAGTTAATATTACAAAATAATTACATTTTAATATTAAAAAATTTATTTATTGGTTTATGTTTTGTGTTTTTTTATAAAATTTAAAATAAATTTATACAAAATATTTAAAATTTTTCTTAATTTTATCAATACCCCCCCCCATCATATTAATCATACATTTACCTTAATACATTGATTTTCAAGTATAATGTAGCAAAATATTTCATTTTATTTATAGGGGAAGAAATGAAAAACACTATTAAATTATCTTTAGTAGCTTTTATATTGGTTAGCGGTAGTAGTTATGCTTTTGCTGATACTATTCCAAGCACCGCTATAAATTCTTTAGCATATGACAAGGTAACTTTTAGCAATAAGAAACAAATTTTAAGTACAACTTACAATAAACCAACTGATATTACATTTGATAGTAACAATACAAATAATCATATTATTTTAGGAAATCACAATCAAGATCATACAATTAAAGATATTAATATTAATCTTACAAATAACAATGGTTGGATTTGGGCTCAAGGAAATTTAACATTAAATAATTTAAATATATCTAAAAATAATAATGGTGTTCATGGTTTTATTGTTGATAATAATGCGAATATAAAAATGTTAGGTGGAAGTCTAAAGAATATTGCTATTAATATAGGTAGCAAAAGTTATAATGGTTCACTTAGTCTAGATAAAGTATCTTTGGAAAATATTAAATATGGTTATAATACAGATAAAGATATTGGTTTAGTTATTTCAAATTCAACTATAAAAGATAGTGATTTTAAACATAATACTACTATAGATAATTCTGTATTATCTAGTACCATAAAAGGAAATATTACGCTTGTTAATAAAGTGGATTTATCTAAAGCTACTATAGATACTACTGATTTAAAATTGAATAATATCGAAGTTAAAGGGCTAGGAAATGATAAATCAGAATTGAAAGCAAGTGGTTGGATAACTAATTCCGGTAATGTTAGTTTAGATAATATTGCAATAAATAATACAAATATTAAAATAAATCATCATATAATTTTAGGTAATAGTGGCAATGATCATGATGTTAACTTAATTATAAATAATAGCGATTTAACTAATACTGCTATAAATCGTTATTCTAAAAATGTAAATAATGCAGTTTTAACTATTAATGATAGTAGATTAAATAATACTAATTTAGCTAATGATAATGCAGGACTTGGAAACGTATTTATAAATGATAGTATTATTAATAATACAGATAGTAATGTAAGTATTAACAAAGGCGATAATAAAGGAACTTTTTATTTTAAAAATTCAGAAGTAAATAGCGTTATAAATGGTGGAATTCTTAATTTTGATAATTCACAAGTTAAAGGTAATATTAGTGGTGAGCTTAATTTTACAAACAAATCAAAAATTGATGCAACTATTAGCAGTGGTAATATTACTTTAGATAATTCAGAAATAAGTGGAAGTATAACTGCGAGTAATTTAACTGCTACAAATGGTTCAATTATAGGTGCAAATTCCACAATAAGTGGTAAAACCGATATAAGTGATAGCACAATAAAAGCTGATATTTCAAGTAAGAATTTAAATATTACAAATTCAACTGCTAGTGGAACTGCTGATAAAAAATTAGATATAAAATCTACCGGAAATCATATGCAATTAAATGGGGTTACATTTAGCGATGTTGCTCTTAGTTCTGGCAATAATAGAATTGATTTAAACGGAGATAATACCTTTAATAGAATTTTAGTAGAAAATACTAGCCCAAAAGGAACAGGTCATCATATAACTTTAGGTAATAATGCTAGTGCTACATTTAATGATAGTGAATTTATAAATACTGCTATTAATAATTACTCTTGGACTTATAACAACACGACTACTTTTAATAAATCAAAATTTACTAATACTTCAATAGGTTCAGCTAGTGCAGCATCTACTTCTAAAGTGTATATAAACGATAGTGAAATCAACAATACAGATACTAATGCAACAATAGGTGGTGGGACTATTTATCTTACTAATTCCACAATAAATAGTGATTTTACTGGTGGTCATATATATTTTGATACTAAAAGTAAAGTAACAGGCACTTTAAAAGGTTCTAGTTTTCATTTAAACAATATTACTAAATCAGCAATTAATGATAATATTAAGTTAGAAAGTGGAAATATAATTGCTTATGAAAGTCTTGAATTAGATGGTAAAAAGGATTTCATAAAAGAAAATACGGATTTAAATTTTTTAATTGAAAATAATTCGGAACTAAGGCTTAATAATTTAAATATATCAAATACGGAAATTAATTCTTGGAAATATAATAAAGATGAATTGACAAATAATAAATTATATATATCAAATTCTACTTTAAATGAAGTTGGGATTGGCTCAAAGGTTAATGGTGCTATTAAATATCTAACCGATTATTTAAGTTTAGATAATGTTGATATAAACAATACTCAAGCAAACAAAACTATGTATGCAAAAGTAATTGATATTAAAGGTGGTAATATAACAATACCTATGATTACTACTCTGCATCAAATTTATGCAAAAAATACAGATGGAAGAGATTTTTTCAATGTAAATAAAACTGATACTTTTATCAATGTAGATAATGCAGTGATTAATTCAAATATAGAAACAGGCGAACTTCATCTTAAAAACAATTCAGTTTTAAATGGAAATATTCAAGGAACTCATAAAGTTTATATAGATAATTCTACTCTTAATGGAAATATTACAAAAGACAATAGAAATACTTGTTATGAGCAAGAAGGCTGCACCGGAGAAATAGAAGATGTAATCATCACAAACTCAACCATAAAAGGTGATATAAACGAAGTAGGTAATGTAAGCTTAACTAATACTAACCTAGAAGCTTCAAATGTAATAGTAAAAAATGATATTAGCATAGATAACTCAACTAGCACAGAAGCAAAAACCATCACAGGAAATTTCCAAGTAGGCAA
>NZ_JACGAT010000014.1:0-40246 GCF_020137635.1 Campylobacter sp. RM12642 | reverse complement strand
TAGAGCCTTTTACTTCTATGGCTTCGTAAGGTTTTTTATCTTCAGTTTTGTCTTTTTTATCTTCAACTTTTTCATCATTTTTATTTATTGTTAATATTTCATCACTTGGTTTTGTATTTTCACTATTTTGGATACTTTCATGCTCTTTGCCTTGTTTTATCTCATCAATTCTTGCTAGATATCTTTGCTTAAACTCATCTTCGCTAATATTTCTTGCATTAAATAGCTTTGCTATTATTACATCTTGATTCCATTTATAATCTCCTAAGCTATCAGAATGCTCCTTTAAAAAATCTTTTAAATCTTTTTGCACATCTTGATTTGCTTCAGGACTAAAGGCTCTTTCATAAATTGTATTCGTATACATATCGCCATATAAAGCATCTTGATGTTCAAGTAACATATAAATAACCATACTTTGGATTTTTGCTTCATTGCTATTAGTTGGGTAATTAAAATCCAAGCTATCGTGAGTATCGGGGTAAAACATTTTAATAAAATCATCATATCTTTTTGCATTTTCTTTATTTTCAAGTCTTCCTTGAACTAATGCTTGATTATTATTTGGCTTTTGTAATGGTAAGTTATAATTATTTGAATTAATTTTCATATTTTACCCCTTTAAAATAATTTAATAATTAGTAAATATATTAATTAAATATAACTAAATATAACTTTAAAAAGATTAAGTAGCAAAACTTAATTTAAACTAACGATTAAAAAAAATTAGATAAATTCAGCAAAAAATTATCTAAAAGAGTTTTATTATGAGTTTTATGGAAATTGTTATTATTTTAATAGTTGCTGTTTTGGTTTTAGGACCTGAAAAACTACCTGGCACTATAGTTGAAATCGCAAAATTATTAAAGGCTGTTAAAAAACAAATTAACGAAGCTAAATCAAGTATAGAAAACGAAATCAATATTAGCGAATTAAAAGATGAAGCTAGAAAATATAAAGAAGAAATCACAAAAGCAAATGATAGTATCAGAAAAAAACTAAGCTTTGAAGAATTTGATGAGATTAAAAATACTTTAAGTGATTTTGAAAAAGACGCACAAAATGCTTTAAATAGCACTATTGATAGTGTAAAAAATACAGAAAACTCAAATCAAAATTCAAATTCTACAGAAGAAAAAAATACAAATACAGAAGAAAAGCAACTTAGCAAAAGAGAACAATTTTTAAAAGAAAAGAGCGAAAATGTTTGAAGAATTAAAACCACATTTAGTTGAACTTAGAAAAAGATTATTTATTAGTGTAGTTGCTTTGATTTTAGCTTTTTTTGTATGTTTTGTATTTTGGAAACCAATACTGCATTTTATTTGTGTTCCACTTATGAATGTATTGCCTGAAGGCTCTGAAATTATATTTTATAAACCACAAGAGAATTTCTTCACTGCTATGCAAGTTTCTTTATTTGCAGCATTTCTTGTAGCATTGCCTATAATTTTGTGGCAAGCTTGGAAATTTGTTGAACCAGGTTTATATGAAAATGAAAAAAGATTTGTAGTGCCTTTTGTATTTAGTGCTACTATTATGTTTTTGATTGGTGCGGCGTTTTGTTATTATTTAGTAGTTCCTATTGCTTTTGATTTTTTAATCAATTTTAGCGGTGGAGAGTATAAGGCTATGCCTTCAATTTCTGAATATGTGAGCTTTTTTACAAAATTAGTAATTGCATTTGGATTAGGATATGAATTACCTGTTGCTATATTTTTCTTAGCAAAAATTGGTCTTGTAACTGAAAAAACTCTTATTAGAAATTTTAGAGTTGCTATATTAGTTATTTTTATATTTGCAGCAATTATGACCCCGCCTGATGTATTTTCGCAATTTTTAATGGCAATTCCTTTAATTGGGCTTTATGCTATTTCAATTTATATTGCTAAAGTAGTAAATCCAGCTGACCCTGATATAGATAGCGAAGATGATGAAAAAGAATTATTAGAAGATAAAAATGCTTGATAATTTACTAAGTTCTTATGATTATGATTTGCCAGAAGAATTAATAGCAAAATACCCTGCAAATCCTGCTGATAGTGCAAAACTATTAGTATATGAAAAAAATAGTGAAAAAATTACTCATAGTGTATTTTATGAATTAGCTAATTTTTTGCCTGAATGTGCTTTGATTTTTAATGATACTAAAGTATTTAAAGCTAGATTTTATGGCAATAAAATTAGTGGTGCAAAATGTGAATTATTTATAAATAAAATTCTAGCAAATGATGAGTTTTTAGTGCAAATTAGGGGTAAAGTTAAAGAAGATGATATTTTAATTTTTCAAGATAATTTAAACGCAAAAATATTAAAGCTAAACGCAGATGGCACCAGAATTGTGAAATTTTGCAAAAACAATGAAGTTTTAAAAACCGATGAAGTTTTAAAAATTAGCGAAAAAATCGGACATATTCCACTACCACCATATCTTAAAAGAATGGATAATTTAGATGATGAGATAAATTATCAAAGCGTGTTTGCTAAAAATATTGGAGCTGTTGCAGCACCTACTGCGTCATTACATTTTACAAATAGAGTTTTAGATAGTCTAAAAGATAAAAAAAGTGCTTATATTACTTTACATGTTGGTGCAGGAACTTTTGCTAGTGTAGAATGTGAAAACATACAAGAACATAAAATGCATAGCGAATACTTTAATCTAAGCGATGAAGCAATAAAATTAATTAATAGTGATATACCTATTTTAGGGGTTGGCACAACTGCTACAAGAACAATAGAGTATTATGCAAGGACAAAAAAAAGTAGTGGCGAATGCGATTTGTTTTTAAACCCATCTAATAGGCCAATTAGACAAAATTATTTATTAACAAATTTTCATTTGCCAAAATCAACTTTAATTATGTTAGTAGCTAGTTTTATAGGTAGGCAAAATACTTTAAAACTTTACGAAGAAGCTATTAAAAATAAATATAAATTTTACTCATACGGCGATGCAATGCTTATTATTTGAAAGGAAAATATGAAAAAATTATTATTAATTTTAATCTCAACCTATCTATTTGCAGATTCTAAAATAGATTTTTCTGATAAAGATACAATACTTTTATTTGTAGTTTTAGGTGGCTTAATAGTTTTATTATTAGCTTATATTTACAAGCTAAAAATGAAATTAAAAACTAAAAAAGTAAAAATGTTTAGTGTTAGCGATGAAGCAGAATTTGAAAGTGAAAGTTTTGAAAAATCATCTTTATATTTTGATTTACAAGAAGTATTTTTATATTTTTTCAAAACGCTAAATTACGAAGCTAGTGTTAAAAATAACATATTTTTAGTTAGACAAGATATGCTATATCTAAACGATAACAATGAAAAATGTATGCCAAATAGGTATTTTTATGGAGATTATACAAATATTATCAATGCTATTTGGGCTGCTGCTGATTTGATTAATCAAAATGTAGAAAATGAAACCATATTTATTGATATTGGGATTATTAATAATATGCAAAACAGAACTCTTTTGTGTGTTGATATTGGAGTTTGTGGTGTTGTTGATGATAAAAAAACTGAATTATTTAAAAGCTTTACTAATCCTAAAAAACTATCTATTTCAGAACAATTACATAAATTTAGTGGATATATGAAAAAAATTGATGGTTCTAGTTATGCCTTTAAGGATACAAATGAAAGAATTAATCACGCAATCTGTCTTAGTATCCCAATACTAATCAATGATAAAGAAAATAATTTACCAGATGTAACTCCAAAAGATAGATTAAGTGTTTTAATAGTTCATAACAATATTGACATATCAAAAACAATCACTGCAAATCTTGAAAGCTATGAAATTAACTGCGTTCAAAATCAATCAAGTAATGGTCTTTTAGAGAAAATTGAAGATGGAGTAAATTGCGCTTATAGAGCTGTTTTATTAGACGCAAATCTAATCAATACTTTTAATGAATATGATTTAAATCGTTTAGTAAAAGCACAAGATGAATATTGTTTTAAATTAATTCTCATATTAAACAACCACAAAATAACACCTAATGTTGAAAAAATTATTCAAGAAGTAGATTTTCTACCATTACCATATACAATTGATAATATTCGCTCAATTGTAAATATCATAAAAACTCAACAAGAAAAATTATTAAGCTAATTTATTAATTAGCTTAATTTTATAGTTTTAATTAATTTAGCTGGAACTCCTGCTACTATTTGAAATTCTTCAACATCTTTAGTAACCACCGCACCAGCTGCTACTATTGAGCCTTTTTTAATTTTTACTCCGCTAAGTATTGTGGCATTTGAACCAATCCAAACATTATCTTCTATTGTTATTGGTTTTAATACCATATCAGAGCGTTTAAATGGATTTATATCATGATTTATAGTAGCTAATACTACATTATGCCCTATTAAAACATTATTTCCTATATAAATTCCTCCTTGGTCTTGAAATTTACAACCGCTATTTATAAATACATTTTTGCCTACTGAAATATTTTTACCGCAATCCGTATTAAAAGGCGGAAATAAAGTAAAACTTTCATCTACTTCTTTACCAATTAATTGAGAAAATAATTTATTTAATTCTTCTGGTTCATTATAAGTATTGTTAATTTTAAAAGTTATTTTCATAGCTTCTTTAGCTTGTTTAAGCATAAGTTTATGCTCAATAGAATTTGCTTTTACATACTTAATCATAATTAATCCTTATTTTTAACATAAAACCTAGCATTAATTTTGCCATTACCTAAAAGCTTTTTTAACTCATCTTTACTAATGCCATAAATTGTTCCTAATTTAGTAAAACTCCAAGAATTATTATCATAATAAATTACTATATTATTAGCATTATATAAAATCACATCAAGTGCTTTAGCTTGAAAATATTTATCATTAGTAGGAAGATTTTTATCAATTCTTCCTACCTTTTCAAACCCACCATAATCATTCATCAAGATATTTAAATCAGACTTTTGTAATACTTCATAAAGAGCAGTTGATGATGAATTACTTTCTAATTTTATTTTTAATTCTTGATTATTTATTTCAACATATATTTCATCATTGCTAAATCCATTTAACATACAAAAAGCTCCTAAACCAATAAAAATGCTAAAAACTTTTCTTAAGTATATGAATAATTTCATCTTTATTAAGCTCCTTATAACCACCATTTAAGATGAATACATTATTAGCAATATCTTCAATCAAGCTTTCATCTACTAATAAATCTTTTATATTCATACAAAGACCTAGCTCACTCATCCAATCTCTCATAGCAAATAGTCCTAATTTAGCTATTTCTTCATCGCTTTTATTGTCTTTTATACCCCAGACATTAATAGCAAACCTTTTAAATTTATCAATATTATAAGGCATTATATATTCATAATACGCCAAGCTAATAGCACTTAAAGTAGCTCCGTGCGTTGCATTGGTAAAGCCACCAATTGCCTGACCTATCATATGAACCATCCAATCTCCATTTTTACCACAATGAAGCATAGTATTTAATGCTAGAGTACTTGCCCACATAATATCGCTTCTAGCCTTATAATCATTAGGGTTTTTATTTGCAATTTTGCTTGATGAGATTATTGAACGCATAAGCCCTTCTGCTAAATAATCGCTCACATTATCATCTTCTTTTGAAAAATATTGCTCTAAAATATGATTAAACGCATCATAAATTCCATTTATCATTTGATATTTGCTAAGACTTAAAGTGTATTTAGGATTTAATATAGAAAACTTAGGAAATACTCTTTTATCATTAAAAACTTTTCCTATTTTTTGATGAGTTTTTTCATTTGTAATTACACTACCACCATTCATTTCAGAGCCTGTCCCACACATTGTTAAAATACAACCTAACGAAACTACATCACAATTTGGCTCAAGTTGATTTATAAAATATCTATCCCAATAATCATCGCTTGAGTTTATACTAACTGCTAAAGCTTTTGTATAATCACAAACAGAACCGCCACCTAAAGCTAATAAAAAATCAGCTTTATGCTCTCTTGCTATCTTTACACCTGAGTTTAATTTTTCTAAAGTAGGATTTGGCATAACACCATCAATATATGCTATATTTTTGCCTAATTTATCTAGTATTTTTACAATTTGGTTAAAAATACCATTTTTATGCACCGAGCCACAACCATAAACCAAAACAATATTTTTACCATATTTACTTAATTCAAATTCTAAAGATTGCTCTACTTCATCAGTAAAATAAATCTTAGTTGGATTGTGAAAAATAAAATTATTCATAAAAAATCTCCTTGTTTTAAAAGTAAAATAATTTTATTTATTTTTAAAAGAAATATCAAATACTTATAATATATAATTAATTATAAAAATTAATTATTTCTAAGGAATATTATGGAAATTAGAGTTTTAAAATATTTTATAGAATCTGCAAAATTACAAAATATAACTAAAGCAGCTAATAAATTAAATCTTACTCAACCAAATCTATCAAGACAATTAAAAGATTTAGAAACAAAATTAGGGCAAAAACTTTTTATTAGAACAAATTATAAAATCATTCTCACAAAAGAAGGAGAAATGCTTTATAAAAGAGCTTGTGATATTTTAGATTTAGTTGATAAAACCGAGCAAGAATTTAAAAATTTAAAAGATTTTAATGGAGGAGATGTTTATATAGGCTGTGCTGAATCAATTGGAATAGCCAAAATAGCAAAAACTGCTAAAAAACTACAAAATAAAAATTTTAAATTTCATATATTTAGTGGAAACTATGAAAATGTGGTAAATAAATTACAAAATTCTTTAATAGACTTTGCTGTTGTAGTTCAAGAATTTGATATCAGTAATTTTAGTTATTTAGATTTAAATCATAGTGATACTTGGGGGATCATTATGAAAAATACTTCAAAATACGCTAAGCAAAAAGAAATAAGCATAAATGATTTATTTCAAATGCCACTTATAGTATCAAGGCAAGGTTTTACGCAAGAAATGCCAAATGTTTTAAGGCAAAATCAAGATAAGCTAAATATAGTAGCCACTTATGATTTATTATACAATGCTGCAATTTTTGTTAAAGAAGATATTGGATACGCTTTATCTCTTGATAAATTAATTAATACTAATGATGATTTATGTTTTAAGCCTATAAACCCATTAATTACTTCTAATTTAAAATTAATTTGGATTGATGATAAATTAAGTGATGTTGCGAGAATTTTTTTAAAAGAATTACAAAAAGACTTAAAAAACTAATTTGAAATTCCTAAGAATTTCAAATTATATTTATTTATTTTCTTCCATAGCTCTTGCTACTTCTTCTGAACTTTGTTTGATTTTATTCATACATTCATTTGCAGTATTTGCCAACACAACACTATCATTTACTTGAGCTATGCTTTTATTTATACTCTCAACAACATTAGCACTAACATTTCTAATAGAATTAATTGTTAAAGTAATTTCATTAATTGATGTTGCAGTCCTTTCAGCAAGTTTTCTAACCTCATCAGCAACCACAGCAAAACCACGACCATGCTCGCCAGCACGAGCAGCTTCAATAGCAGCATTTAATGCTAATAAATTAGTTTGCTCTGCAATATCTTTAATAGTTTGAATAACCGATACAATCTCATCTGATTGAGTATTTAGTGAATTAACCAATTCACTACTTTCATTCATAATTTCTGCTATTTCTTGGACATTTTGCACGGTTTTAGCAATAACTTTACTACCTTCATTTGTGCTTTCATCATTTTTTTGTGCTAACTCGCTTACAATTTTATTTTTATTCAAATCTCTTATTACTTGCAAACTAACATCACTTGCAAATTTAATTACCTTATAAACCTTACCTTCGGCATTATAAACAGGATTATAACTTGCTTCTAAATATACAGGATTATTATCTTTTGTATATCTTATAAATTGACCTGATTGAAAATGTCCGCTTCTTAAATCTTCCCAAAATTTTCTATAATCACTACTTTTTACATATTCACTATCACAAAACATAGAATGATGTTTGCCTATAATTTCGCTTTTTCTGTAATTTAATGTATTTAAAAAATTATCATTTGCATCAAGTATTTCCCCGTTTGGAGTGAATTCAATTAAAGCCATAGACTTACTTGCCGCATTAATTGTGTTTTTTAAGTCCAACAATTCATTTTCATGCTCTGTAATATCAGCAGCAAACTTAATTACTTTATAAACTTGATTTTGTTCATCTACTATTGGTAAATAATTTGCTTCTAAATAAACTATTTGACCATCTTTTGCAAATCTTTTAAACTGACCACTTTGTGGAATATTTCTTGATAATTCTTGCCAAAAGATTGAATAATCACTTGAATTAACATAATGTTTATCACAAAATATTCTATGATGCTTACCTTTTATCTCTGCTAGTGTATATTTTGTAGCTTTTAAAAAATGCTCATTTGCATCAACAATATTTCCTTTAGTATCAAATTCTATAATAGCCATTTCTTTATAAATAGCTTTTAAAATAGCTTCTTTATCTTTTAACTCGTTAATAATCTTGTCTTGTATTTCTTTATTATTTTTAAAAAACATTAAACTACTCCTAATTTTAAAAAAGGAGCGATTATAGATAATTTTATTTAAAAAAGTATTAATAGTTTAAATTAAAGCAAATAATTAATCCAAATCAATGAAAAATTAATTTGGATTAATCTAAAAAATCAACAAATTACAATCACATTAAATTATCATCAATGTATTTATCAACATATTTTTCTTTTATTGCAAATATTTCTTCTTTACAAGCAAAAAATGCTTCAACTACTTTAGGGTCAAATTGAAAACCTGAATTATCACTAATATATTTGCAAACTTCATCAAGTGGCCAAGCTTTTTTATAGCATCTATCACTTGCAAGCGCATCAAAAACATCAGCTAAAGAAACAATTCTTGCATAAATATGAATATCATCACCTTTTTTACCCATTGGATAGCCACCACCCGCATATTTTTCGTGGTGTTCGTGAGCGATGATTGCTGCTGCTTCCATAATTTTACCTTTAAATCTATGCAACATTTCATAGCCTATTTGTGCGTGTTTTTGCATAGTTTTAAATTCTTTTTCATCAAGTCTTCCAGGTTTATTTAAAATAGCATCAGGAATTCCAATCTTACCAATATCGTGAGTTGGAGCACCATAACTAATTAGCGTTACTTCTTCTTCACTTAATCCCATTTGTCTTGCTATGGCTTCGCTTATTTTACCTACTCTTTTTACATGATTTCCTGTTTCTTCACTCTTACTCTCAACCATTTCAGCTATTGAATAAATTAAATCTTTTTGAGCGTTTAAAATATCTTCTTGGAATTTCATGCCTTCATAAATCTTACCTGAATAATCAGCTGCAATTCTTAGATAATCTAAATCATCTTTATCAAAATTATTATTAATATCTGTAAGTTTATTTAAAGCTTGGAATACCCCAATAACTTCGTGCTCACTATTTAAAATAGGCATAGCTAAAATTGATTTAGTGCTATATTTTGTTCTCTCATCATTTGAGCTATCAAAATACGGATTGCTTTTTGGATTATTTTCTAAAATAGCTTCTTTTGTCTCAATTGCACGACCTACTATTCCTTTACCAAAAGGAACTCTAATCTCACCTACTCCATCAGCGTGTAAGGTATAATATTCTTTTCTTTCATTGTCAATAAACCACACACTACATCTATCAGCTTGAATGTTTTGTTTAACCATTTCGCCTAAGGTATTTAGGTTGGCTTTAGAATCAGAATTTTTAGATATTTGAGAAAAGCATTCAAGTATGGTTTCTAGTTTTTGTTCTTGGTCTAAATTATGTCTTTTTAATACATTTATCATATCACTTTGATAATTTGTATTAAATTGCATAAATGAACCATTTTTAATAATCATTCCATAGTCTTTTAAGATATTAAATTCTCTTAATTCTTCTTCTATTTTATCTTTAAAGCAATATTTAATGTGATACACATGGAAAATCACATCATCTCTTACATTATCTTGAATTTGTTTTAATAATCTTGGAGTTAAATGTTTAGATGCTTTCGCTAATTTATCCATACTAGAATCAAAACTAACATCAGCAATTACTTGTCTTATATCAGTTCTTTTATTGATTAATTCCACTATATCATCGTGATAATAAGTATCTGAAGTAAAATATATACTATCTTTATCATAGCTTAAAATAAAACCAAAACTACCTTCAGTATGATAGCTCTTAACTGGCTCTATTGTTATATCATCTATTAATAACTTATCTCCTACATTAATTTCTTTATAAACTATAGCAGGACTACCATTTGGCAATTTTATCTTTGCAAAATCAGGCCAAATTTTATCATTAAAAAAATGCTCTTTGAGATTATTTATACTTTCTTTACTAGCATATATACAAATACTATCTTGAAGTTTTAAAAAATAATTATCAACATATAAAGCAATAGCACAAATATGGTCTAAATGAGTGTGGGAAATAAAAACATGCTTTATAAAATTATCATCAGTTGGTTTTGGTAAAAACCCAGCATCAATTACACCATTTAAACTAAATTGAATGCAGGTCAAATTATCACTTAAATATTTGCTAACCGAAGAGCCTTCAAAAACTATTCTATGTGTGTTAAAAATATTCATATTAATCCTTATTAAATACACTTGAAAACGCTATAAAAGGTTTGCAAGAAAAATTGGGCGTATTATAATTCAATTTTTGTTTATCAAGCCCTAACATTAATCCGCCACTTTGATTTATTAAAAAATCCCCAGCAGCTAAATCCCAAGAATTGAGCCTTTCGTATCTTAAATATACATCAGCATCACCTTCTAATAAAGCACAAAACTTTAATGCAGAGCCTATATTTAATGCTGAATATCCGTAGCTAAATGGAATTTTACTATTATTTATGTCTTGTTCTTTTCTTAAAGATACTAAAGCTTTATTTGATTCTTTTTTAACTTTATTTAGGATTTCTTGATTTTTATAAACTGGCATATTTTTAGCTGAATAATACAAATTCTTATTGCAAACATCATAAATTACACCTAAAATTGGTCTTGTATTTTCAATCAAACTAATACAAACGCAAAAATTTTTTCTATTTTTTAAATAGTTATTAGTGCCATCAAGTGGGTCAATTAGCCAAAATAAAGATTTTTTTCTTTTTTCATAATCTAAAATCTGTTCTTCAGAACATATATTAATTTTACTTTTTCCTAAAATATCAAATATGATTTCATTAGCTTTTAAATCAGCTGAACTAACTAAAGTTCCATCTGGTTTTGTATTAATTAAAGGGTGTTTTATATCAATTATTTCATCTCCAGCAATTCTTGCTGCTCTTTTAGCAAGAGTTAATAACTCTTGCATTATTTTTCCTTAATCCAAGTCTGACTTCTTCCTATTAAAGAAAATCCAACATATCCTCTTAAAATTAATTTATCATCTTTAAAAGTTGCATTTGCTCTATATAATTTACCACTTTCTGGGTCAATTATATAACCACTTTTATAAGAATTTTCACCATCTTTTTTTAATTTATAAAGCAATGGCGCACCTACTATTTTCATCTTTCTAGCATCTTCTGCATAAGTAAAATAATCATAAGTTTTTTCACAAGATTTACAAAGTTCATCATCGCCATATTCAAACAATTTAACAACTTTGCCAAATAATTCATTATTTTCTTCATAAATATGCCATCTAGCAGTTTTTTTACCATTTTCATCAATACTTATATAATTACCATAATCCTTAGCTAATAAACTACCTAATAATCCTAAACATAAAAATATTTTTTTCATTAAATTAAAGCCTTTTAAAATTTTTTGATTTTGGGTTTATTATATCATCACTTATATTTACAAAATCTTTATTTTTGTATGCAATAACCCCTGCTCTTGCTATCATTAAAGCATTATCAGAACAATATTTAAGCGGAGCTAACAATAATTGCATATTATTTTTTTTACAAATTTCATCTAATTTAGACCTAAGCAATAAATTAGCACTTGCACCACCAACTACGCCTAATGCTTTATAATTTTTATTATGCAAAACTATGTTTAATTTATTAATTATATGCTTACAAGCAATTCTTTGAAATGCTGCTGCTATATTTGCTTTTTGAGTATCTAAAGTATTATTTGCTATACAATCATTAATAGCTAATCTAACTTGATTTTTAATACCCGAAAATGAATACTCAAGCCTACTTTTACTTGGGATTGGTAAAGAAAACTCATAAGTATTATTGCTTTCATTTTTTGCTAATTCTTCAATAAATACCCCACCAGGATAACCAAGTCCTAGCATTTTTGCAACTTTATCAAAACTTTCTCCAAAACTATCATCGCTTGTAGTTGCTATTAAATTTATATCATATTCTTTAGTAATCTCAAGTATCATAGTATGACCGCCACTTACAAGTAAAACTAAAAAATCATTCATTATTTCTTTATCTAAAAATAAAGAACAAATATGACCTTTTAAATGATTTATCGCAATTAATGGTATATTTAAAGCCACACTTAAAGCCTTAGCCATTGCAACTCCACTTTGAAGAGATACTGATAATCCTGGCTCATTAGTAACTGCAATTACTTTTAAATCATTAAAAAATGGCTTGGTTTTAGCTAATATTTTAGGTAAAGCTTCAGTATGTAGCCTTGATGCAAGTTCTGGCACAACTCCACCAAATTCATTATGCTCATCTTGAGATATTTTTTCATAAAATAAACATTCATAAGTATTTACATTAATAACTGCGATGCTTGAATCATCGCAGCTACTTTCTATTGCTAAAAGTAATTCTCTCATTTTGGCTTAATCATATTTGCAGGAACTACAAATTTATCAAAATCTTCTTCACTAACTAAGCCTAATTCTAAGCAAGATTCTTTTAGGCTAATTCCTTTTTTGTGAGCATTTTTTGCAACTTTTGCTGCATTTTCATAGCCAATATGTGGATTTAGTGCAGTTACTAGCATTAAAGAATTATTTAAATTATAAGTAATTTTATCAATATTTGGAGTAATTCCTATAGCACAATTATCATTAAAGCTAATCATACCATCAGCTAATAATCTTAAACTTTGTAAGAAATTATAAATAATTACAGGCTTAAATACATTTAGCTCAAAATTACCTTGAGAAGCTGCAAACCCAATTGCCGCATCATTTCCCATTACTTGAACGCTAAGCATTGTTAAAGCTTCACTTTGAGTAGGATTTACTTTACCTGGCATAATTGAGCTTCCTGGCTCATTTTCAGGAATACTAAGCTCTCCTAAACCACATCTAGGACCACTTGCAAGCCATCTAATATCGTTTGCTATTTTCATTAAATTTGCTGCAAGACCTTTAAATGCTCCGTGTAAAAATACTAAAGCATCGTGACTTGTAAGTCCGTGGAATTTGTTTGGGCTACTTATAAATTTAGTGCCTAAAAGTTCGCTCAATTTTGCTGATACTTTTTCACTAAGTTCTGGATGAGCATTAATTCCGGTTCCAACAGCTGTTCCGCCAATTGTTAGCTCTCTTACATCTTCAAGTGCTTTTAAAATATGTCTTTTTGAGCTTTGCAACATATATACATATCCACTAAATTCTTGACCTAAAGTAAGTGGGGTTGCATCTTGCAAGTGAGTTCTTCCGATTTTAATTATATTTTCAAATTCTTTTGCTTTTTTATCTAGTGTTTTTTCTAGAATTTCTAATGCAGGAATTAAAGTCCTTTCAGTTTCTAGGACTGCTACTATATGCATTGCAGTTGGGAATGTATCATTTGAGCTTTGGCTCATATTTACATGGTCGTTTGGATGGACTATTTTTTCTTTAGTAAAATCCATTCCACTAAGTTTAGTAGCAAGATTTGCTATAACTTCATTTAGATTCATATTTGTTTGTGTTCCTGAACCTGTTTGCCATATAGCAAGTGGGAATTCATCATTATGTTTATTAGCTAAAATCTCATCACAAGCTTTAACGATTGCATCTTTTTTTACATTGTCTAATTTGCCTAAATCATTATTTACTAATGCTAAAGACTTTTTAAGATGCGCAAAAGCGTGGATTAATTCTACAGGCATCTTTTCTGTGCCGATTTTGAAATTCTCTAAACTTCTTTGTGTTTGTGCTGCCCACAATTTATCTGCAGGAACTTTAACTTCACCCATTGTATCGTGTTCTATACGAAAACTCATTTTATCTCCTTTTATTTGTAGTTTTTAATTAAATCAAATGTTGTATTTTTAATAATATCTATTGTGCTAATCTCACATCTTTCATAAATACTATGTGGGCTTAGGATATTTGGACCTATTGAAGCACATAATAATTCATTTTGCTTAGTTTTTAGCACTCCGCACTCAAGCCCTGCGTGAATACTACTCATACTAGCTTTTGGATTATATTTTTGTAAAGAATTAAGCACTGCATAAGTAAAATCATTTGGTATAGGCTCCCAAGGCTCATCTTTAGCAAGTAGTCTTACTTCGTAATTATTAAAATGTGCTTTGGTTTTATAAAAGACTTCATCTAAATCTGCTGAATTATCGCTTCTTGCAAATAATTCAAGCTTTAATTCATCATTATTTTGACTAATGATTGCTAGATTTACGCTAGTTTTTACAATATTTAAATCCCTTGAATAAGACCAAACTCCGTGTTTATAACTAGCAATTAGACTTAAAATATCTTCTTGAATTACTTTTTCATCTTTACTCTCAAGCTTGGTTATTTCAATATTTTCACTAGATTTAAGTTCAGTGTCGCTATAAAAAATAGCCTTAGCATTTACACTTATACTATTGGTTCTTTCCCCACCACTAAAACTTACTAATTCAGCATCGTTTTTATATAAAAATAAAGCTAAATCACTAATAGCACTAGGAATGTTTTTGATAATATCAATCCCACTATGACCGCCTTTATAGCCTTTAGTATGAGCTTCATATAAATATTTTTTACTAGGGTTTTTATAATTTAGCTTAATATTTACATTCATCATCAAACTCGCCGCACAACCAATTATTACTCTATCTACACACTCGCTATCAAGATTTAATAAGTGTTTTGAACTAATTTTTAGCTCTAAATTATTTGCACCTATAAGCCCTACTTCTTCATTAGCGGTAAATAAACATTCAAGGTCGCTAAACTCATTCATAGCTTCCATCATAATGGCAATTCCTATGCCATTATCAGCACCTAAGGTTGAATTGTTTGCTTTAATAAATCCATCACTTTCTATTATATTTATATTAGGTGCATCTCCAACACAAACCATATCATAATGACTTTGCAAGCATATATTAGGATTTCCTTTTTTGCATAAAATATTTTCAGCCTTATCAACTAATACTTCAAAACCTTTTGATTTTGCATAATTAATTAAAAAATCTTTTAATTTAACTGCATCAAAACTACAATGCGGAATTGCTGCAATTTGTTTAAAGTTTTCTAAAACTCCCATTCTTTCTCCTTATTTTTAAGCAAACATTAGATTTTAAAGTTTAATAAAGAGTAAGATTTGTGTGTAATTTTGTAATTTATTTTAAAGTGTGTAAATTCGTAATATTTTTGTAGAATTTAATTCAAATTCTAAAAAGAATTTGAATTAAAATTTATAGACCTTTAAATCCAAATAATTTATATTGCCATTTTAATTCTGTGATTTTTTTAAGAACTTTTGCTAAAAATCCACTAAAATCTTTGCCTTGAATACTTGCAACGGCATATTTTTCACTAAGAGAGCAAACGCTTCCTTGGTCTTTATAAATAAATGTTTCTTTAAATTCTTCATTATTTAATCTAGCACTTAAACTTCTTGCTAAATAATTACCTTGCTTGCAAGCTATTTGAGCTGTTGGAGCAAATGGTCTATCATTATTCATAATTAAAGAACAATCTCCTAAAATATAGCAATTTGAATAATTTGGCGCTTGTAAAAACTCATTAACCAATATTCTATTATTTTTGTTTTCAAATACACTATTTTTAATAACTTCATTTCCCTTAACGCCAGCTGTAAAGATTATATTTTTTGAATCTATATAAGTATCTTCATTGTTTAAATACAATCTATCCCCAACTTTTTTAATAATTTTATGAGATGTTAAAACTTTTACGCCTAATTTTTCAAGATAATTTCTTGCTATTTTTGCTAAATCTTTGTTATACATAGGCAAAATCTCATCCATAGCTTCAACTATGCTAATTTTTGCATCAATTCCTTTGCTTTTGCAAACTTGAGCTATAGAAGCACATAATTCAACACCGCTAAATCCAGCTCCACAAATTACAATATTTTTATAAATACTTTCAGATTTTTCTAAATTAGAATAAATAATTTCTTTGGTTTTTAAAGCGTCTTCATAAGTTCCGATTTCATAAGCTTCATCAAGCCCTTCTATACCAAAAGTATTTTTATTAGCACCTAAACCTACATAAATCTCATCAAAATCATAATCAGTATTTTTGCAATATAATTTATTTCCTTCAATTTTAATAGCACTATCTTGAATAATTACAATTTCACTAGGAATTATATCTTTTAAAGGAATTTTGATATTTTTTTCACTCTCATTTGCTGCAATTTTATGTAATTCTGTAGTTTTATAATGATATGAATTATTATTAATTAGCAAAAATTCAGCCTTTGTTAAATCTTCCTTGCTTAGACTTTTAATTAAAGATAAGTTTGCATATCCAGCACCTAAAAAAATTATTTTTTTCATAACACCCCTTTTTATTGTAATTTAATTAAATATTCTTTAGATTTTTTTTCAATATTATAATTATATATACCATCAAGTTTTATTACAAGACGATAAAAATTTCTATGAACTCCAGTATAAATTTCATCAAAATAATTAGCTTTTATTTCAAATGATTTATTTTTTAAACTTGGATTAATTTTAAAATCCATAACAATTCTATTTGGTTTTTTTAAACTAAATTCCCTAATTAATTCGCTATTTGTTTTAATTGAAATATTTTTTTTGTCTATAACTATTTTAAAATTATTTGATATGTCTAATGATAAAGGTGTATATTCTGTGGTTTTACTAATTTTATTTTCTTTGTTTTCTTCTTTCTTAACTTCAGTAATTTTAGTAGTATTTTGCTCTACATTAGAATTGTCATCATTAGCATTTTCTTGATTTTTTAATGCAAGTTTTATTTTATCAACTTCTTTTAATTCAGTTTTTGCTTCTTCTTTATCTTGGTTTGTAAGCTCTTGGGCGTCAAGTAGCATATAAACTTTATGCCAATCAAGAGCTTCATTAATATCTAATTCAAATTCTTTCAATGTCCCATCTACATTTGTATAAATAAGTTTCATTTTATTTAAAATTCTAGCATCACTTGGAACACTAAAAGCTGTTTTTTTAAATTCCTTTATCTCTTCAATAGGACTTGGATTATTGATTTTTACAATAGGCACAAATGGGTTTTCTCTAGCAAAAAGCATTGAGCTTATTAGTAAAAATAAATATTTTTTCATTATAAATCCTTTCTAAAATAAGCCCTTACTAAATCCATATTTATATAAAATTCTTTCATCAAGGTAAGTGCTAGATATTTACCAAAAAAAGTATTATTAATAATACCATTATTTATGTTAATTGCTCCAATAGTCTGCATTGCTTTTAGTTTTAGCCCTAAGTGTTTTTCTAAATCACAATTATAATTAGAATTAAAATTATTAATATTCAAATTATCCTTAAAAAACTCTGTTAGAAAAATATAATTAATTCTATCTTCAGGACTAAAATCTATGTGAGCTAATTTTTGATTTTTACCAGCTAAAACCTTAGCTTTATAATCATCTAATTTAAAAGCATTTACTAAAAGCTTATTATTTGTAAAAGAAAAAGCTCCACTACCAGCACCAATGTATTCGTGATGTGTGCTTACATATTCATCATTAAAACTAGTTCTATCCTTAGAAAAACTCCAAGAGTTATTTTGCTCATAATCACTAAAGTATTCGCAAATTATCTTATAAAATTCATATTCATTATCTTGTTTATCTATGCCTAATTTAGCTGCAATTATTTCTTTAGTAAGATTAGATTTCATCAGTGGATATAAAGTAATTTGTGATGGAGCAATATTTTTAGCTAATTCAATATCTTTTATTAGCATTTGTTTTGTTTGTGATGGAAAATTAAAAATCAAATCAATACTAAAAGTTGGTAAAATCCCATTAGCTAATTCTAATTTTTTTACTAATTCTTTTTGATTTCCAAACTTTTCTAAACGATTAACTTTTCTTAAAATTTCATCATCAAAACTCTGCACCCCACAACTAAGCCTATCAATAAGCCCTTTAAAGTCTTTTAAAGCTTCAGGCTTTATATGATTTGGGTCACTCTCACAAGAAATCTCTTCAATACTAAATAAATCCTTACATAAACTAAGTGTTTTTATAAGTTCTGCTTCATTGATTAAAGTAGTTCCGCCACCAACATAAAGTGTATTAAAATCGTATCCTAAATCCTTAAATTGCTGTAATTCAATTCTTAAAGTTTTAAAATATTCTTTACATAATTCTTCATCATAAGCAAATTTGTGAAAGCTACAATAAGGACAAAAAGTATGGCAAAACGGAACATGAATATATAGCATTACCTTTTTACCATCTTTAGATTTTTCTAAATTAACTTCATTTTTAAAATTAAACTTAGACTTAAGCTCTTTGTTAAGAAAATTGCAAGTATATTTTAAAGCTTGATTTTGTAAAAAATTCATTAATAACCTTTATTAAAAATTAAAAAATGCCATTAGTTTATACAAATAAAATTAATTCAAAATAACATAAATTAAGAATTAATTTTAAAATTAATATGCTCTTCAAATTCTTTTAAACGCTTGTGAATACTTCTTAATTCTGTAATAGTTGTCCAATTTTTAGTAAGAACACTAAAACTTGAGCGAACACTACTAAAAGCATTATTGATTTGAACTAAAACACCTAGGGCAATTATTCCTAAGAATAAATTTTGCCCTACTATCAAATAAGCAAAAATCACCATAAATTGCTCGTATAAATATAGCCAAACATCAAAATATCCATAGTGCAAAAACAATCTTTTGTAATTAAACTTAAGCCCTGTAAAAAGCTCAAACATTTGCTCTGGTAATGCGTGATTGGTTCTATCATTTTCTGCATAAACTAACTCTTTTCTAAAAGCAGCTTCGGCTTTTTGATTGTTATATTCAAGATTAGGAAGTTTAATTCCAACAAACCAAGATATAATAAGACCACCAACGCTTGTTAATAAAGCCCACATAATTAAACCTGATTGAAAATTAAAAATAGGCAAAACTAAATTAGCCCCTAAAGTATATAAAATAGGCAAAAAAGCAATCAAGGTCATAAAAGCCTTTATAATATCAACACCCAAGCTCTCAACGATTTTTGCAAATCTATATATATCTTCTTGAATACGCTGTGATGAGCCTTCTATATAATCATTATTCTTACGCCAAGCCTTAAGATAAGCAAATGTAATAGCTTCTCTCCAAGCAAAAGCAAAATGCCTAGAAAAAAACGCTGTTAATGTAGCTATTAAAATATAAGGTAAAGCTATAAATAAAAAATCACTCAAGCCACTTAAAAACTGCTCGTAAGTGCTATTTTGTGGTGCTGCTTGTAAGAGATTATAAAAATCTTTATACCAATTATTGATTTGTACATTAAGTAAGGTTTGAGAAAAAATCGCAAGCAAAATAAGCAAACTCCCGCCCCAAGACCATAAAAACCATTTTTTAGATAAATAAAATGCTCTAAACATATAAATCCTTGCAAAAAAATAGGCTAATCATAATAATTTATCTTTAATACATTTAGAATTTGAAATATCATTTATGTTTTTTAAATCCCTTTTGATATTGCTCATCAATATAGCCTAATTCTAATAATTTATTAAATATTTTTGCAACAATTGGCCCAGAAGTAGCGCCTCCGTGCATTCCATGCTCAACTAAAACAACCACGGCATATTTTGGCTCTTCATAAGGTCCATAAGCATTCATCCAAGCGTGGCTTCTTGTATAATATTCCATATTTTCTTCTTTCATACGCTTTTTTTCACTTTGAGAAATCCCTACAACTTGCGCTGTGCCTGTTTTGGCTGCTAATGTGATTTTACTCTCCAATAAAGGTTTATATCCTGTGCCTTTAGGTGTATTTGCTACATCATACATAGCTGCTCTAATATATTTTAAATCTTGTTGTTCGCTTTGAGTAAAAATATCTTTTTTAACAATTTCAACTTTTTCTTTATTTATTTCATCTACAAAATGTGGCTTTATTTCATATCCACTAGCTAATTTTGCTGTATAGACTGCTACTTGCATTGGAGTTGCTAGGAAATTACCTTGCCCTATGCTAGTAATTAAAGTTTCACCTTGATACCAAGGCTGATTATATCTTGAACTTTTCCATACTTTATTTGGTAATATACCAACACTCTCAAGTGGTAAATCAATATCTGTTTTTCTACCAAATCCAAGCTTATATAAACTTGCACTTATATCAGCTATTCCAACTTTTAAACTGCCTTTATAAAAATAATCATCACAACTTGACCTAATAGCAGTTCTTAAATCCATAACCCCATGCCCATATACATTATGGCATCTAAATTTTCTACCACCAAAATCAAAAGAACCAGAACAAGTAAAAGTAGTATTAGTATCTATTTTACCACTTTGTAAAAACGATAAGCCTACGCCCATTTTAACAACTGAACCTGGTGGATAACGACCATTTATAATCTTATTTGTAAATGGATGGTCTAAATCTTGTATCATCATATCCCATTCGTTTTGTGAAATTCCAGTAACAAAAGGATTTAAATCATACTCTGGATAAGAACCTGCTGCAATAATTGAGCCATCTTCAATACTTAAAACAACTGCTGAACCACTAATATTTTTAAACAATTCATCTAAGTACTGCTGCATTCTTATATCAATAGTGAGTTTTATGTCATTTTCCATAATTGGTTTTTTAAACTCAATTTCTTCTACTTCTTGATTGATGGAATTTACTTTTGTAACTTTTTTGCCAGGCGTGCCTTGTAATATATCATCATAATATTTTTCTATGCCTGTTTTTCCAATTTTTTTTGTAACTTTTACAACATCATTATTTACCATATCTTCAGCATTTGCCCTTGCCACATAGCCTATTATATGACTTGCTAAAGAATTAAATGGATATAGTCTTTTAACACTTGGTTTTATTAATATATTATCATCTAAATTCAGCTCAAAATAACAAGGATTTATCTTCTCATACTCTATAAAATCTATAATTTCTATTTCATCTTGATTGTAATAGCTATTTTCTCTTTTATATATTTTAATAATTTTATCAATATCTAAATCACTAAAGCATTTTAGAATTTTATTAGTTGTTACATCTAATAAATTACTACTTAAATGTGGTTTTAAAGATATTGAAAATCCAAGCTGATTAACAGCTAATGGGGTATTATTTCTATCTAATATTATCCCTCTAATAGGCGGAATTAATTCTTCTTTGGTTGAATTCTTTTGTGCTAGTTCTTCATAATAATCATTGCTATAAATACTAAGCCAATATACCCTAGAAAGTAGCATTATAAAAAATGACAATATTACAAAAATTACAAATTTTAATCTCACACAATACCTCTAAACAAAATAATTGATAATAAAGATTCAAGGCATATATAATAAATAAAAATATTGCTTAATTTAAGCACTTCTAGTTCAAATAAATAAGAAAATAATAAATTTAAAAATATATCTATAAAATATACAAATATTATAAAAATAATTATCAAAATATCCCTATTTTTAAGTTTGTAAATCAACTTATCATAAAAATAATAAAAAAATATTAAAAACGCTATTGTAGTACTAAACAGCACTAATCCGTGGGTTATTTCAATAAGACATAGATATAAAATAATAAGCAAACTAGTTTTATCAAAACCACTTTTTTTAAAATGTATAATCAAAAATACAAAAAAAACTCCGAGTAAAGGTGGTAAAAAAAATGTAATAGAGCATAGTAATTGGTAAAAAAATAAAACAAATATTGTTATATAATAGCTTAACCCAACTCGTTCTTTCATTTAATAAACTCATATATTTTTTCCTGCAATTTATCTATACCTTTTTTACTAGCACTTGATACATAAATTGCATCTTTATATTTTGATTTTAGTTTTGAAAATTCACTCTGATTTAATTTATCAATTTTTGTAAAAACCTTTATATAAACTTGATTTTCATTCATAAAATCTTGTAAATATTCATAAACACCTTCATCTATATCTAAATCATCGTGTCTTGAGTCTATTAAATGAATAAAGCATTTTATTTCTTTTCTTTTTTGTAAAAATTCATTTAAATTCTTGTTCCAAGCAGCTTTTTTATCCTTAGAAACCCTTGCATATCCAAAACCTGGTAAATCTATTAAAATCAATTTGTTTTTATCCGCAAATGTAACTTCAAAAAAATTAATTAATTGAGTTTTTCCTGGAGTTGAAGATGATTTTGCAAGACCTTTGTGATTTGCTAAAGCATTTATTAAAGAGCTTTTACCTACATTAGAACGACCTAAAAAAGCAATTTCACCTAAATTATATTCTTGTGTTTGAAAATATTTTTCACAAGATATTAAAAATTTTGCACTTACTATATTCATTTTGCTATCTCAAAAATTAATTTAACTGGCTTATTAGCTTTATCGCTTTTTACTTTATATGTTCCATCATTTTGGTTTATATAAATATAATCTGCTGATAATTCTTTGTTATTTTCTGTAATTTTAACATTCCCTATAAGCTCATAAGTATTTTTATTTACATCATAAACAATCTTATCTGCTTTACCTTTGAAATTATCTTTATTTAAACTTATAGAAAAACTTGTTACATATTGTGCTTCATAGCTAGCAATTTTATTATCCTTATTTGTTCTTATTGTCAATACTTGACAATTTAAATAATCTTTACCTTGCCTTATACTAACATCTTTGCTAAATACCCCAGTTTGATTATCTTTATTACCTTCAAAAATTTTTGCATTAATCTCAATTTTTTCAGCATATAAACTACATAAAGATAATAATAAAATAACTATTTTTCTATACATAAATCAACCTCTTTTAATAATAAATCTGAAGAATTTAAATTATAACTAAAAGAATTAGCATTAATTAAACTATTATTATAGGTTACTTTAGTTTTACTCAAAGAGCTTAAGATTTTTTCATTTATTGAATAATTTAATACATCGCTTTCAAGCTTAATTAGATTATCTTTATATTTAACATCGCCATTTAATACTATAATATTATTTTCTTTAGTTGCCTTATTACTACTTAAATGCTTTTCTAAATCATTTATACTTAAATCTATCAAATTATCTTGATTATTTATTTTGTAATATTGCTTAGCATAAGCTATTTTTTCAAGCTTATTACTAAGCTCATAACCAATAATATCATTAGCTTCAAGGCTTTTAAAATCAAGTTGATAATTCATCTTATCAATATCATAAGGCTTTTGTATTATTATAAAAAAAAGCATAGATAGCATAGAAACTAAAATAATATTAAAAGTTTTTATTAACACTTAATCCACTGCTTTAATTGATTATTTTCTTTTACAATAATTTCAAGCATTTCATGCACACAACCATATCCACCTTTTGTATTTAAAATTCTTCCAAAAATTTTTGCCCCATCTTTAGGAATAAAAGGTAGCTTAACAGATTTTAAAAGGTCTAAATCGTTATAATAGTCCCCTATTGCAGCAACTTCATCAAAAGTAATATTTAAATCTTTCAGTAATGTTTTAGCACAACTTAGCTTATCTTTAATACCACAATATACATATTCAATGCCTAAATCTCTTGCCCTATTTAAAACAACTTCAGAACTTCTTCCTGTAATAATTGCAAATTTTATACCCAATTCTTTAGCTTTTAAAATAGCAGCTCCATCTTTTACATTAAATTCTTTAATCAAATCAGCATTAGGAGAATAAATAATTTTACCATCACTTAAACATCCATCAATATCTAAAATAACTAATTTAATCATTCTTACTCCCTAAATATAAATGAACCTAGAAAATTAGCTAAGTTTATAAAATCCTTTGCTTCTTCTTCACTTCTAAAGCCTTTTAAAAACACTCTATAAAATCCATCGCTAGAATTTAATACTTTACTTGTATAACCTTTATAATTTGCATATCTTTTTGCTAAATTATAAGCATTTGCAGAGCTTTTAAACGCTCCTATTTGTATCATAAAATCTCCACCCATAATACTATTTACACTATTTTGAATGTTAGAATTTGTATTAGATATTTGAGGTTTAATATTGTCTTGATTAAAGCCTAATATAGTTAATTTTACTCTTGCAGTGCCTTTTTTAGTCATATCTATTTCATGCGCTGCACGATTTGATAAATCAATAATTCTTCCAGCAACAAATGGCCCTCTATCATTAACTCTTACTACAACACTTTTTCCATTTTCTAAATTATCAACTCTAACCATTGTATTCATAGGTAAAGTTTTATGAGCTGCTGTCATAGAATTTGTATTAAAAGTTTCTCCATTTGAAGTCTTTTTACCATGAAAACCTGGGCCATACCAACTAGCAATGCCAGTTTCAGTATCTCCAATATCAACCTTACTTGGATAATAAGTCTTACCATTTATTGTATAAGGTCTCATTGTAGCTGGAGTATTTGGTTTAGCTACTCCATAATTATAATTTTGGTTTAAGCTACTTGTAGTTGAACAAGCAGCAAATAAAAATAAAAAACTAGCGAAAACTAAATATTTTTTCAATTTTTAGCCTCCTTACTATCATCATATACTAATACAGGAATTAATAAGGTTTGATTAATTCCAATTCTATCATCTTTTAAATTATTATAAGCTCTTAAAGCATTTGTAGAAACACCATTTTTCTTAGCTATTGCATATATTGTATCACCTTGTTTTACCCTATAGCTTATTACATTTTTTACATTATTTTTAGCATACTTAATAGGATTTGAGTTATCTTTATAAGCTGCTATCTTTTCTATTGGTAAATAAGCATAATAATTATAAGGTGGTGCAAAATCGCCTTTAAATTGTGGGTTTAAATCTTTAAATTCACTTAAGCTAATCCCAGCTTTTCTAGCAATTGATGATAAACTTTCTTTTGGTTTTACATCAACTTTACCTATATTAAGTGCCATAACTTGATTTAACAAATAAATATCACCATACTTAGCAATATCATTTTCTGCTATTAAACTAGTACTTAAAATCTTTTTGAAAAATCTTCTTGTTTCCTTAGGTAAATATTTTTGGTCTTCATCTAATAATACACTTAATTCATCACTACCTGCATTTTTAATAGCTTTTCTAACACAGCCATTTCCACAATTGTAAGCAAAAATAGCTAAATACCATTTACCAAATTCATCTTTTAGCCTATGCAAATATTTTGCAGCAGCAACGCTAGCAGCTACAACATCTTTTCTTTCATCAATAAATTTGTCAATTTTTAGACCAAAATTCTTAGCAGTAGGTTCCATAAATTGCCAAACACCTGTAGCTTTTACTCCAGATTTAGCATCTGTTTTAAAATTACTCTCAACCATAGCAAGATATAAAAAAACATCAGGAACACCTTCTTTTTTTAAAATTGCTTTAATAATTGGAATATTCATATTAGCTTCATTCAATACTTTTGTAAAATAAAGCACTTCTCTTTCACTCATATCGTAAAAAATTTCCATAAAAGATTGGTCTTGTAAATATCTTAAATCTACATCAATACTTTTTAAGATTTTTTCTTGTTTATCGTATTTATCTACTGAAAAATTCGCATATAAACAAATACTTGTAACTATTAATAATATAAATTTTTTCAAATTAATCCTTTAAATAATTTTTTTGCGTTATTTGTTGTAAGTTCTTCTATCTCCTCAATTGATTTATTTAGTATTTCTGCCATTTTTTGTGCAACCAATTTGCAATATTTTGGCTCATTTAAAGTCCCCCTGTGTGGATGCGGGGTAAGATAAGGTGAATCAGTTTCTATAAGTAATCTATCTGTTTTGATTTTAGGTAAGATTTCAACTAAGTTTTTTGCATTTTTAAATGTAAGCACTCCTCCAATTCCATAATAAAATCTATCGCTTAATTCCAATAGAATTGGACTTGCATTAAAACAATGCAATACTCCAAAAGCTTCCTTATAAGCCTTTAATATTTCTAAAGAATCAGCATTTGCGTCTCTTATATGTATTATTAATGGTAGTTTTCTTTCAATTGATAGTTCAATCTGTTTTTTGAATACTTCTTTTTGTAGCTTTTTTTCTTCTTCGCTAGGATTTTTATAATAATCTAAACCACATTCTCCTATTGCAACACATTTACTATCTTCTAAAAAACTCTTTAAGTAGTCTAAATCAAAATCTTGTATATCATAAGGATGAACTCCGGCAGCAAAATATACATTATCATATTTATGTGAAATATCACGAGCTTTTTGTAATGTTTTTATATCAGCACCTGGAATAATATGAAGTTTTACTTCTTCATTGCTAGCATTAAGCAAAACTTCATCTAAGATATCATCATATCTTTCATCATCTAAATGCGTATGAGTATCAATTATCACTATTATTCGCCTTCATAAACTTCAACTCTATCACGACCATTTCTTTTAGCGTCGTATAAAGCTTCATCAGCTTTTTTAATCATTTCTTCTATTTCTGATTTTTTAGAGCCTACTGCAACTCCTATTGAAGCTGTGAAATTAATTGGTTTATCAAGATACATAGCAGGAGTTGATTTAATTGCACTTCTAATTTTCACTGCCATTTTAATAGCGTCTTCTTTCTTAATATTTTTAATTAATAAACAAAATTCTTCGCCACCAAATCTAGCAACCATATCCCCGCCCTTAACTTGTTCAAGTAGAGTTTGACCACATTGAACAATAACGCTATCTCCTGCAGCATGACCTAGTGTATCGTTAATGTTTTTAAATTTATCTATATCTATCATTAATACAGCAAAATCAACATCATCATTGATTTTTGAATAATATTCTTTGCTAGCCTCAAAAAAGCTTTTTCTATTATTTAATTTTGTTAAAAAGTCCTTTTCAGCACTTTCTTTTAGTTGTTCTGAATAATAAATTAAATCTATACTATTATTAATCCTACAAATAATATTCTCTCTTGAAAATGGCTTTTGAATAAAATCATTTGCTCCGGTTTTTAGCATTCTAGCACCAACATCATCACTTCCGTGAGCTGTTAAAACTATTATTCCTAATTGATTTTTATTATAAGATTTTCTAACTTCTTTTATAAGCTCTTCACCAGAAACTGCTGGCATTTCTTTGTCTGTTAAAATAAGTTTTACATCAGGGTGTTGTTCTAAATATCCTAATGCTTCAGCTCCGTGAGCTGCTGGGAAAACTTGGAATTTGTAAGCTTGCAAAATATTTTTAATAATATTTCTCATAGCCATTGAATCTTCAGCCACTATAATTTTCGTATTTTCGTTTCTTTGTAAGCGTTCAATAATATCTATTATATAATCAACACATTCGCTACCTTCTTTTAGCACATAATCAACAATGTCTTTATCCATAAAACTTTTTCTTGTAGCGTCATCATCAAGTCCAGTTAGAATAATACTTGGAATTTTCTTAGATAGAGCATAATCAACAACTTGACCATGCATAGCATCAGGCAAACATAAATCAAGTAATGCAGCAAAATACTGATTATTATCTAGCAACTCTTTAGCCTCTGCAAAATCATAAGCTACATCAAATTCGCAATTTAATGCGCCACTAACTTTTTTTGCTATTGCTTTAGCTAACATCTTATTGTCATCTACTAATAGTAATTTCATTCTTTTCCTTCTAATATGGTTTTTGCAAAATCTAAGGCTGATTGGCTGATATTCTCATCACTAATCATTCTTGCAAGTTCATTTGCTACTTCATCTTTTCTAAGCTCTCTTGCAAAGCTTTTATTGTTTTCTTTACTTACTAAAAAATGCTGATTTGCTTTTGCACAAATCCAAGGCATATGAGTTATTACAAATATTTGATAATGCTTACTTAATTTACTAATTACATTTGCAATACTAATAGCCTCTTTTCCGCTTAAATTAGCATCTATCTCATCTAAAAATATATAACCATTCGCATAATCAATAAAATCAGCAAAACTAGCCAAAAATGCAAGTCTTAATCTATTTAACTCGCCCGAGCTAATCTCTTTAAAACCTGCTTTATTTAAACTGATTTCAAATCTATCTATGCCGTTAATTCCTAGTTCAAATTCCACTAACCTAAGAGCAATTTTGTCTAAGTATAACAAATTTAGATAATCATTAATTTTACACTCAAGTTCATTAAGGTAAATTAATCTTATTTTTGATATAGCTTTCGCATCGCTTATAAGCTTATTTTTTAGAGTTTTAAGCTTTTTTTCAATATTGTCTTTTTCGTAATCAATATTTTCATAAATATTTAATTCTTTTTCTTTATCTTTGAGTATATTTAACGCATCTTCAACGCTTCCATAACGCTTTACTAGATAATGAAGCTTTTCTAATCTATTTAAAATCTCTTCAATATCTAACTCACTACTATCATTATTTAAATCATTATAAATATCATTTAATTCATTCATAGCACTTACAAAAAATTCACTATCAATATTAGCTAATCTTAAAAGTTCTAAAACACTGCTCTCATAGGCAAAAATGCCTTCTGATTTTCTTAAAGCTTGTTCTATTTTATCTCTTTTTGAAAGCTTGGTTTTAATATCTAATAATTTTTCATATTCGCCTATTTTTGGATTTATATCTTTAATTTTTTTAATTTCTAAGCTTAATAATTCTTTTAAATCATTGATTTTATTTTCATCTTCACATAATTTTTTGTATTCTTTTTCTAATTCATCTAATTTTTTAAAATTATTTTTATATTCATTTAAAGTATTTTCATAATTTTGCTCTTTTTTAATTATGATTAAATCTAGCATTTTTAATAAATAATTTGGCTCAAAATCATCATAATTTTTAGCCGATAAATAGCGAATATTACTAGCATTTAGCTCACTCATAATCTTTTTTGAAACTGCTTGATTGTTTATAAAATATCTAGTAACTTTATCCTTTTTAACCCTAAAAACATTGGGATTAGAATTTTCTATACTTTCATCATTTATCTTATCATCTATGCTAATTTCTAAAAGACTTGCACTGCTTTCAAAAATTCCAAAAGCTGCTAATATACTTTTAAAAATTACTGATTTTCCAGCTCCACTAGAACCTGTAAAAACTATAAGACCATTTTTAAATTCTAAGTTAAGTTCATCAAAAGTTATATTATTTGTAAAATATAATCTTTCTATCATCTTACTTCTCCCCAATTAAGCTTTTCATTTAAAACCCTAAAATAAGAGCTATTTTTACGCCTAATAATATTTGCTCTTACATTACTAAGCCCTATTCTAACGCTTTTAAATTCATCTTTATTAAATACTTCTTGACCATCTATACTTAAAGTGCAATTTGCACTCATAACATCAATAAAAAAACTTTTAGGTAATACTATTGGTCTTTGAGTTAGTGAATGAGAACAAATTGGAGTTAGCATAAAAACACGGCTTAATGGATAAATAATCGAGCCGCCTGCACTAAGATTATAAGCGGTTGAGCCTGAAGGAGTGGAGATTATAAGCCCATCGGCATTATAGTTATTAAAAATATCTCCTTTAAAACTCGTTTTTATATCCGCTAATAATAAATGATTTGCTCTATTAAATACTGCGTCATTAAAAGCATATTTTTGTAAGATTTTACCATTATTTAGCTTTATTTGAACACTTAGTAAAAATGGTCGCTCAAGTTTATATGAACCATTTAAAAACTCATTCATACCGGTTTCAAATTCTGTAGTTTTAAACTCCGTTAAAAAGCCTAAATTACCGGCATTTACTCCAAATACAGGAATATTAGAATTTGCTAGATATCTACAAGCTGAAATTATATTTCCATCTCCACCTAAGGATATTAATAATCCCACATTTTCTAAATCAAATTCTATTTCATTTTTTCTATCATTTATATATATTAAATATTCAATATTTTTACTATTAAGATAATTTTTTATATTATTTAATTCCAAACTATCTTCTAAACCTAATTTGCAAAATATAATTATTTTTTTAATTTCTTTATTTTTCATAATCTTTTCTTATTCTTTTTATTATAAATTTACAATTTTTGAGTAAAAATCAATTAATTTAATAAAAATTCATGTTAAGGAAAGAAATTGAGAACACATTATAGCACTGAGCTTAGCATTAAAAACATTGATGAAGAAGTAGTTGTAGCTGGATTTGTAAATAGCTACCGCGACCATGGTGGAGTTGTATTTTTAGATTTAAGAGATAAAGAAGGTATTATTCAATTAGTATGTGACCCTGAAATAAACAAAAATGCTCACGAAATAGCAAGCAGCTTAAGAGATGAGTATGTAATAAGTGCTAAAGGTAAGATTAGAGCTAGAGGCGAAGGTTTAGTAAATCCAAGACTAAAAACCGGAGAAATTGAAATAGTATGTAGCGAAATTGAACTAATTAATAGTGCAAAAGCGCTACCTTTTGATATAAATGATTTAAATGTTAATGAAGAATTAAGACTAAAATATAGATTTTTAAGTCTTAGAAATCCTAAATTATTAGATAATTTTAAAAAGCGTTCAATCATTACAACAGCAGCTAGAAATGCTTTAACAAAATTAGGCTTTATGGAGGTTGAAACTCCGATTTTAACAAAAGCTACACCTGAAGGTGCAAGAGATTATTTAGTTCCATCTCGTGTGCATGAAGGCGAATTTTATGCGTTACCACAAAGCCCACAATTATTCAAACAACTTTTAATGGTTGCTGGGTTTGATAAATACTTTCAAATTGCAAAATGCTTTAGAGATGAAGATTTAAGAGCTGATAGACAACCTGAATTTACTCAAATAGATGTTGAGATGAGTTTTTGCGACCAAGAAATGGTTATGCAAAATGCTGAAACTTTCTTAAGAGAAACATTTGCAAGTGTTGGTATTGCAATGCCACAAAATGTAAAAAGAATGACCTATAATGAAGCAATGGAACTTTATGGAAGTGATAAACCTGATTTAAGATTTGATATGCCAATGATTGATGTTGCACACATTTTTACAAAGTCAAATAACGCTATTTTTAGCGAACCTGCAAAAGATACTAAGAAAAATCGTGTAAAAGCAATTATTGTTAAAAATGGAGATAATATTTTTTCAAAACGCCAAATGCAAGGATTTGAAGAATATGTTAGAAAATTTGGTGCTAAAGGTCTAGCGTTTATTCAAATGAAAGAAGATGGACCAAAAGGACCATTAACTAAATTTTTTGATGATGATGGAGCTGAGCTTATAAATTTCTTAAAAGAAAAAGCAGATTTTAGTGTAGGAGATGTAGTATTCTTCGGCGTTGGTGCTAAAAAAACCGTTTTAGATTATATGGGAAGATTTAGATTATTCTTAGCGAATGAATTAAAGATTATTGATGAAAATAAATTTGAGTTTTTATGGGTTGTTGACTTTCCTATGTTTGAGCAAAATGATGATGGAAGCTATTCGGCAATGCATCATCCATTCACAATGCCAAAAAATATCGATGCACCAATTGATGAGATAAATTCTATTGCTTATGATATAGTATTAAACGGAGTTGAGCTTGGTGGTGGAAGTATAAGGATTCATAGAAGCGATATTCAACAAAAAGTATTTAAATTACTTGGAATTAGCGAAGATGAACAAAAAGAAAAATTTGGCTTTTTACTAGACGCATTAAGCTACGGAGCACCTAGTCATGGTGGATTTGCAATAGGGCTTGATAGATTATTAATGCTAGTTACAAAATCTAGCTCAATTAGAGATGTAATAGCATTCCCTAAAACTCAAAGAGCGCAATGCCTAATGACTGACGCACCAAGCAAAGTTGCTTATGCACAGCTAAATGAATTACACATTGCACTAAAAGAAAGTAAAAAATAATTTTACCCCTTTTTAAGGGGTATATTTATATTGCAAACTAATGCCATCTGCTATATTACCAATGTTTATAGCATCTTTTAAGTTAAATTCCATTCTAAGCATTAATATTTCTAAATCTTTTTGAAATCTAATTTTTGTAGGTTTATTGTGAAAGATTTCGTTTCTTACCTTTCTAATTTGACCTATTTTTGTATATAAATGGTTTTTATCATATGGTGGCAATTCTTGATTTTTATATTCTTTATATTCAGCAAAAATTATTGAATATAAATTCCAATTTTCATTTATTATCTCTTGTAAATCCATCATCCTAAAACAATCAAAAATCTCAAATGTGTTTGTATTGTTTAAATCTAGTTCTTTACATTGCCTATTTATTCTCTTTGCCATATTAATATCAATTATGTTACAAAACCAATTATCTTCGTTTTTATTATAATGGTTTGCATAATTTATTGCTACAGTGCTTCTTAAAGTGTTTTCAAAACAGTGCAATAATAGTGATTTGGTCTGATGATTTCTCCTGCGTTTATTATAAATAACCATTATAAGTTCAAATAAATTATATTCCTTATTATATTTTTCTAATAATTTTTTAGCTTCTTTGCAAGAGCCTAGCAAATATTCAAAGTGCAATGTTTTTATAGCTTTTATCATTCTGTCTTTAAAATCATCTACTAAAAGGAATTGATAATTTGCAAATAAATCTTCAATTTTTTTATAAAATTCTTCTTCTATCTTATACATTTAGCTGCCTTTTATGTTTACATAATTATATTAGAATAATTTTAACTTAGAGATGTTCCAACGATAGATTGGGTCTTAACTACTCTAAGTTCTTTTTATTTTAGGTAAAGAATGCTGATTAGATATTTTAAACAATATAAACTTCGTAAAAATGTTAAAAACTTTTTAAATCTTTCTTGGCGTGATGCAAGTTGCAATGGTGTTTATTATGGCTGGGGAAGAAAGGAAAGTGGCAAAATAGCCAAGAAATTAGCTAAAAAAAATAATGCTAAATTTTGCTTACTTGAAGATGGGCTTATTCGCTCTTTAGGGCTTGGCATTAATGATAAAAATAGCTTTTCGCTAGTATTTGATGATATTGGGATTTATTACGATGCAACCACTCCAAGTAGATTAGAAAATATTTTAAATACTTACGAGTTTAGCGAAGATGAATTACAAAAAGCAAGAAAAGCTATCAAATATCTAGTAGATAATAATATAAGCAAATACAATAATGCTTACAAAGAATTTAAATTAGGGAATAAAGATAATGTTTTAGTGATTTTACAGAGTGCAAATGATTTATCACTTAAATATGGTTTAGCTAATAATATTAATTCACTTTATATGATTAAAGACGCAATCAAGGAAAACCCTAATTCTAAAATTTATGTAAAAATTCATCCAGATACACTAAATAGCAAAAAACAAAGCGATATAAACATAAATGAAATTCCACAGGAATGCGAGATTATAAGCGATAGTTATAATCCAATAATTTTACTTAAAAACTTTAAAAAGGTTTATACAAAAACTTCAACAATGGGGTTTGAAGCTTTACTTTGCGGGTGTGAATGCGTGTGCTATGGAATGCCTTTTTATGCAGGATGGGGAATTACAAAAGATAAACAAAAATGTGAGCGTAGAATAAAAATAAGAAATATTGAAGAAATATTTTATGCTATGTATTTTTTATATACGAAATATTATAATCCCTACTCTGAAGATATTTCAGATATTTTTGATACTATGAAAACCATAGTGCAATTTAGAGAAATTTATAAGGCTAATTCAGGAAGATTATTTTTCTTTGGGTTTTCCTTATGGAAAAGAGCTCATACAAAGCATTTTTTTAAATCATTTGATAATAAAATAATTTTCATGAACTCTTTAAGTGCCTTAAAGCGGTATAAGGTTACAGAAAACGATAAAGCATTTATATGGGGTAAAAAATATGATAAAGATGAACTCGAAAAGTATTTTAAGAATGTTAGCATAGTAGAAGATGGTTTCATACGCTCAATTGGACTTGGCTCAAACCTTACTAAAGCATACTCATTAGTAGTTGATGATATGGGAATTTATTTTGACCCTCAACTTCCAAGTAGATTAGAATATATCCTAAAAAATACCAATTTTAGCGATGAGTTAATAGAAGAAGCAAAAGAGATTAGAAAACTAATTTTAGATAATTCATTTTCTAAATACAATTGCTTAAAACATCAAGAATTGCCAAAAAGAAAACAAAAAACAATACTAATTCCAGCACAAGTTGAAGATGATGCGTCTATCAAATGTGGTGGTTTAGGATATGACACTTTAAAACTAATAAAACAAGTTAGAGCTGAAAACCCAGAAGCTTATATAATATATAAAGTTCATCCTGATGTAGTAGCTGGTAATCGTAAAGGACTTAAGGATGAGAAAATTATCTTAAAATATTGCGATGAAATTATAACTGATATTAGTATAGATAGTTGTATAAAAGCATGTGATGAAGTGCATACTATCACATCAACAGCAGGATATGATGCACTTATCCGTGATAAAGTAGTGGTAACTTACGGAGCTCCATTTTACACCGGCTGGGGTCTAACCATTGATAAAAACATAACTCCAGTAATCCTATCTCGCCGCGGAAAACAACTAAATACTAACGAACTAATAGCCGGAGTTATTATTTTATATCCTAGATATTTAAATCCTTTATCTAATAAATTTTGTGATTGTATAAAACTAATTAAAATTTTACAAACTATCCATAGAGCCTCAAATCCACATTAATTTAGTATAAAGGTTGTGCAATACATTGCATTTTTTTAAATTTTCTTCATTACTTTTTAACAACCTAGAAGAATATTTCCAACCATTTGTAATCCCTTTAAAATGTCTAATTTCATAATTATTGTTTAACTTATTTTTAAGAGATTTTTTAGTTTTTAAATTTAAATGATCATGTACTCTATATTGAATATCATTCAAATCTATATTTTTTATATTACTAGGGCAAATACACCATTTTGTAGCAGTTCTAGGAGAATTAATATTTATATATAACAAATCTTTATAAGAGTAATTACAATTTATAGCGGTATTTTCTACCCATTGTCCATCAAAATATATAGGCTCTTTAGACAATTCAGCTTCTTCAAATATAGATCTATTATTATAAGAAATAACTAACTCATCTATATCTACATTTAAAATTGATTTTGCGTATTTTAAAAAACTATATTTTGCATGCTCAAACATACAATATTGAGAATAATCAGAATCCCAAGGAGATTTATTAAAGCTTCCAGGACCATATGGTACAGGCCATCTAACAACCACAACCGACATATCAATATTTTGTTCTAAATATTCTAATAATTCTTGAGAAGAATAATCATCACTACAATTATCATATATAACAATAGCATCAGCTTTATGTATAATTTTATAAAAATTACAAAAATCTTTTATCCATGTAAGCCTATTGTCTTTACTCATTGTAATTATAACTCTTTTATCTTTTAAATAATTGACTACCCCCCCCCATTTATATATATCATTAATTTTATTATAAACAAAACTACCATAGTTACAAAATTCCAGTACTCTAGGTTTAAAAAAAGAAGTATATAATAATTCATAATGACTAGCTCTATCTAAATATTTTGTTGATATATTTACTGAAGAAAAATTAAAATTTATTTTCATTATACTTATATTTTTTGAATTAATATTATGTTTTAAAGTTATATTTTTATACAACAAATCTTTCTTTTGTGTAAATGGAGCACCTATAGCGTGTATTTTATGCTCAAATTCATCATAAAATATATCGCAAAAGATAACACCATAATCATATAAATCTTTAAAATTATCTTGTCTATTCTCTAAAGGTCTTGTTGGTACTCTTTTATCTACCAAATAACTATTAAAGCATAAAACTGAAGGTATATATAATTTTGCTATCTTTTTTGGATTCATTTTTTACTCCTAAAAATAAACTTAATTAGTTTCATAATTAAAAACCAATAATAAGAATAATTCTTTTTAATATTAAATTTTAATTCTTCTATAACTAAATTGAAATCATAAAAATCAGCATGTGTAATATTAGGAACAATTTTGCAAATATCTTTAATATCATATAAGTAATGTCCTCTATCAATATCAACACTAATTATTTGTTTATCTTTTACACTGATTTTATATATGTATGCATCATCATGCCAAGATAATAGTGGATTTTGTAAAAGTTCAGTACCATTGATTTTAATTGAATTATATAATACATACACTGGAACCCTAATATCATTAAGTCTTTTGTCAATACCCAAGAATTTTAACATTAAAATACCATCCCCGACTATTTTAATTTTAAAATTAGTTTTTAAATTATTATCTATAACAACACTACCAATACCATCTTGATTAGTGAACCAAATTGGATTGGTAGATTTAAAACTATGTTCCAATAATTCAATTCTATTAGTTGCTGTTCTATAGTTTCTAATTTTTATATTAAATTTTCCATTACCACTATAATAATCTAAATTTAAAAATAAAATTTCTTCCTTTAAAAGAAATTGTTTAATTTTTACAGAACTATTTGCATTAACTTTGATTGGATTTTTTAATATATTTTTTCCATTTAAATATACTTTATTGTATATAACCTCAATATTATCAATATTAAAAAGCTCAATTATTAAATAACCAATACCTTTATTCTTAAATATTATTTTATTACAATTACCTATTATATTATAACCATTGCTTTTATTTGTTGATATCGGTAGTATTAAATCTACTTCCTCTATTAATTCAATTTGATTGTGAAAACCAAAATTTTTAATATCAAATCTTGCAGAATTTATTTCTTGATAATATATACCAAAATTATCTTTAATAAACAACTCCAATTCTCTAGATACTTGTAGTTTATAGGTATTTATAATTTTTGCAATTACTCTAATTAAATACCCTTTATAATGTTTTTTATACTGAGCATTAAAACTCTTATAATTGGCATATAAAATGTTAACATAAAATAACATATAAATATTTATAAATTCATCACTTGTTATTCTAGGCAACATTTGGGATAATAATTCAACTATTATAATTTTATCTAAAAATTTTTTTTCTAAATTTTGAGTGATAGAATCATCATGAACTCTTCTAAAATATATCTTATCTCTTAAAATACTTATTTTTTTTGCTTTAAACAAAGATTCTATAAAAAATAAATTATCTTCAAAACATATTTTTTTATTTACCCATAATATTTTATTTTTTACTAAAAAATCTCTATTGTATATAGTAAGACAAGAAGATACAGCTATTTTTGTAATAAATTCTCGACAATCTTTGTAGTTAAAAATATCTTTAAAATCATTTGGTATATATCTAAAACTATAATAATCATTGCAAGAGATATTGTTATTATTATCAAAATTCATACCACCTATCATCAACATATCTAATTTATTACGAAAAGCTTTAGTAAAAATTTTTTCACAAGCAAAACTATCAATGTAATCATCAGCATCAATATATTGAATATAAAATCCTTTAGCTACAAGAAAAGCGTTATTTCTAGATATAGATAGACCTTGGTTTGTTTGATTTATAATAGTTATTCTATTATCTATACAAGAATATTTCTCCAATATAGATAAAGTTGAATCGCAAGAACCATCGTTAACACATATAATCTCTATATCCCTTATTGTTTGCCCAATAACACTTTTTAAACATTGTTCAATATAATCTTCACCATTATAAACACATATAATAATAGAAATTTTTGGTCTCAGTAAACTAGATAAAAAATTATATATTTTATCATTTACAATAAATTTTAATTTTGCTTTTATAACCTCATAACTATCATTACAATAACTTAATTCATATATAAATGATGAATTAACTCTATCCAAAAAACTTTGATTGTACTTATTGTAAATATTATGTTTACATAGACTATCATATAAAAATTGTATAGCTCTTGCAAAACATTCAATTTTATCTCCTCTATTAGCAGTCAAATTTGAACACTGATTTGTTCTATATATAACATAAGAATTATTTAATAATTTAATTTTATTAGTCAAGGCGATGCAAATATATGTAAAAGCTAAATCATTAACAACTTGTAAAGCTTGAAAATAAATTTTATATTTATTTATCAATTGCGAATTGAATATCTTAGTCCAAGCATTTGGATTTGTGATATTAAAAATATTTTTAATTTTTTTATCAAAACTATAATTAGGCAAGTAAGTTCTACCTATTATTTTTTTAGTAATATCATCGTAAATATCATTAGCAAAAATAACAATATCAGTCTCAAAAATATTAGTCAATAATTGTTCATAAATATTGCATTTAACCCAATCATCACTATCTAAAAAATGATAATACTCTCCACTAGCTACCATCATACCAGCATTTCTTGCAACTCCAGCATATAGATTTTCTTGAGTAAGTACTGTAATACGATTATCTTTAGCTGCATATTCTTTTAAAATTTCTAGTGAATTATCAGTTGAGCCATCATCTACACATATTATTTCTATTTCTTTTAAGCTTTGGTTTATTACACTATCTAAACACTCTCCTAAATATTTTTCAGTGTTATATACCGGGATTATTACCGATACTTTTGGAGTATAGTCAATCTTATTTTTAATTAAAATAGTAGCTTTTGTATCAGGATCACCTTCAGCATTTTTAACTATTATATTATTAATATTCATAGCTATCTCCGCTTTTACCTATATTTATTATCTTAAAATTATATTCAGCAGCTAATTTTAAATTAACTATATTTCTAGTATCATATATAACTTTAGTTTTAATCTTATTAGATAATAAATTAAAATCAATATCCTTAAATTCATCCCATTCAGTTAATATTACCAATAAATCACATTTGTTAGAACACTCATATATAGAATTAAAATAATTAACATTATTCTTTAATATCTTGCTAGCATTCTTCATCGCTTTTGGATCATATACATTAATATTCTCATATTTCTTAATAAGCTCCTTTGTTATTTCTAACGCTGGACTTTGCCTACAATCATCAGTACCACCTTTAAAAGCAAGTCCTAAAATACCTATTTTTGGATTTTCAACATTTTTTAATATATATTCAATATTATCTATAATTTTAAATCTTCTTCTATTATTTCCTTCTATAGTAGCCTTTAACAAAGAAAGTTCTACTTTACATTTTCTAGCCATTTCTAACATTGCTAAAGTATCTTTAGGAAAACAACTTCCACCATATCCTGGTCCTGGATTTAAGAACTTATCACCTATACGACTATCAAACCCAATACCCAATGCAACTTCATTTATATTTGCACCACTTTTTTCACAAAAATCAGCCATTTCATTTATAAAATGTATTTTCATTGCTAAAAAAGAATTTGATGCATATTTTATAAGTTCAGCTGACTTTCTAGAAGTTATTAAAATTTTACTGCTATCAATATGAGAATATAATTCTTTTAATACTTTACTTGCCTTATCAGAATTACTTCCTATTATAACCCTATCTGGATTATAAAAATCTACTAAAGCATACCCTTCTCTCAAAAATTCAGGTAAAGATACTATATTTACATTTAAATTAAAAGTATTAAATTTGTGCTCTATTTGATCACTAGTACCTACTGGAACAGTAGATTTAATAGCTAAAACTAAATTTTTATCTTTACATAAATTTTTAGCTATTTCTATAATTGCATCATCGATATATCTCAAATCAACACTGCCACTATTATTCAATTGAGGCGTTCCAACAGCCAAAATTACTATATCTGCATTATTAATACAAGAATAAGAGGTTGTAAAAAATAACCTACTATTAACAACTTCCCTAAAAGCTATTTCCAAATCATTTTCAAATATAGGTATATTACCTTGTCTTAAAATATTTATCTTATCCACATCAATATCTACACAAGTTACATTATGACCTAATTGTGCAAAACCAACACCACTAGGCAATCCAACATAACCAGTTCCAATAATAACAATATTCACAAAAACTCCAATTTTGAAAAACTCTTATTTTCAA
>NZ_JACGAT010000013.1:0-41347 GCF_020137635.1 Campylobacter sp. RM12642 | reverse complement strand
AAGAATGAGTATGAGAATGGTTGTGGTCTTCGTGAGAGTGATTAGAATTATTATGTGAATGATTATGGTGTGAGTGATTATGGTGTGAGTGATTACAAGAATGATTGTTTGAATGTTGTTTTATTGGTTTATGAATTAAGTCTTGATAGGTGCAAGTCATTGTTTTTCCTTTAAATTTAGTTTAAACAAATAAATAACAAATGTAACATTTATTTCTTAATTTAAAATAAACTTAAAAAATATATTTGAATTAAAATTAAAATATTTTATAATTTTAGGAGCTAAAAAGCTCCTATTTTTAGCCGTTGAATTTAGTATTGTAATCAAGATAAACAACATGAGTTGCAAGGTATTCATAAAGTCCGTGCTTACCATCAGCACCACCTATGCCACTTTTTCTAAATCCTGCGTGAAAGCCTTGCATAGCTTCAAAATTCTCACGATTTATATAAGTTTCGCCAAACTTAATCTCACGGCAAGCTCTCATCGCTGTGTTTAGATTTTCTGTATAAATACTACTTGTAAGTCCATATTCACAATCATTTGCCATATCAATTGCTTCATCTAGTGTATCAAAACTTGTAACTGGTAAAATCGGCGCAAAGATTTCTTTTTGCATAATATCACTCTTATGGTCTGCATTGCTAAGTAGTGTAGCTGGGTAGAAATATCCACTAGTATCAGTTATCTTGCCACCAACTTCTAATTTTGCACCTTGCTCAAGTGCGCGTTTTAGCATTGCATCAGCATTTTTAACACCTGCTTCATTTACAAGTGGCCCCATATCAAAATTACCTTTTGCAGTATTTCCGAATGTAATTTTGCTAAATTCATCAGCCATTTTATTAATAAACTCATCATATCTTGATTTATGCACATAAACACGCTCAGCACAATTGCAAACTTGTCCGTTATTACAAATTCTACTTGCTTTAATTGCAGGAATTACTAAATCCATATTTGCATCTTTGCATACTATTGCAGGTGCTTTTCCACCAAGTTCAAGATTTACTTTTATAACATTTTTTGCAGCTGCTTGCATAACTCTAACTCCAGCTTCAACGCTACCTGTTACACTTACCATTCCAATTAGTGGGTTTGAGCTTAGCTCATCTCCAACCTCACTTCCTTTTCCGCTAACAAGTGAGAAAACTCCTTTAGGAACTCCAGCTTCGTGAGCTAATTTTGCAAATTCAAATGCGTTGTTTGGAGTTTCGCTACTTGGCTTAATTACTATTGTATTTCCTGTTACAAATGCAGGTGCAAGTTTTCTAACTATTAAGAAAAACGGGAAATTCCAAGGTAAAATTCCTGTAGTAACACCAATTGCAGTTCTAAATAAAAAGATATTTTCATTTGCTCTATCACTTTGAATGATTTCGCCTTCATAAGTTCTTGCAAATCCTGCCATATAATCTAAATAATCAGCCGCAAAATCAATCTCAACTTCAGCTAAACCTCTAACCTTGCCTTGCTCTTCTTGTAAAATATCAGCTAGTTTTACTCTATCTCTACGAATTAATTGTGCGATTTTTTTAAGGTAATTTGCGCGTTCAATAGCTGGAAGTGCTTCCCAGTTTTTACCCGCTCTTTTTGCAGCTTCAAGCGCTCTTTTAGCATCATCTCTTGTGCCTAGTGGATACTCACTAACTTGCTCTTTTGTAGCAGGATTATAAACAGGTGCCATTTCTCTTTTTTCAGTAACAAACTCACCATCAATATACATTTGATAACTCTTCATAACTTCTCCTTTTTTAAATGATTTTGAAATATCTTATCAAGGAATATTAATTATTTTTGTATATTCAAAAAAAATTCTAATTTTTTTACGAGAATGTGAAAAAAAGTAACACTTTAGTATTTTTAAAAAAGAATTTGAAATAAGCATTTCAAATTCTATAAAAGTTATTTTCTATAACCCATTGTAAATATTTCATTTGAGCTATCATCTAAAAGATTTAAATATCTTTCGTAATGCTTTAAAATATCTACTATTATTTCTTTTTCATTTAAATATTTTATATCATAACCTAGTCTATCATCGCCAAAAAATGTTATAGGTCTATACTCAAATTCCTTTGATAAATTAGGCAAATTCTCATCATCTAATAAGGTTTTATTTACTTCGTGTTTTTCTATTTTTACCCCGTAAATAAAATCTTTTGATAAGTCTTTTTTAATCACTAAACTAATTTTATTTTTTTCTTCTTTTATTAGTGCTTTTAATCCACGCTCGCTTAATTTATCGCAAATCTTTTGCATAGCAGGTTTTACAAGCTCGTTTAAAAACTCTTGCATATCTTTTATTTGAGATTGTTTTAAGATTAAATCAAGCCTTTGTTCCCAAAAATCCCCACTCCAATAAACACTAGCCTTACTAACTCTTGTATTAAAATATCTACTATCAACTATTAAGCCTTTAAGTAGTGATGCACACATAATTACAAGCATTAAAGCAAACGGAAGTGCAACTATCATAGTAACGCTTAAAATAGTATCAAGACCACCAGAATATGATAAAGATATTGCAATAGCAATTAAACTAATGCCCCATAAAATGCTTTGCCATTTATAAGGTTTTTCTTTGCCGCCACTTGCTAAAGAATTTAAAACAAATATCCCACTATCAGCAGAAGTTATAAAAAATAAAACTAAAACTACTAGAGCTAAAATCGTGCTAATTTGTGAAAATGGTAAAAGATTTAAAAACTCAAATAATAATTTTTCAGAACTTTGAGAAAAATTACTTAAAATTTCATTATATTTTAAAGCAGAATTTCCAAATACACTAAACCATAAAACATTAAAAGAAGTAGGAACAATCAAAACTCCAAATATAAATTCTCTAATAGTTCTACCACGAGAAATCTTTGCTATAAAAAAGCCAACAAAAGGCGCCCAACTAAGCCACCAAGCCCAATAAAAAATAGTCCAAGAATTAAACCAGCTAATATAATCTTTATTATATGTATAGGTTTTAAAACTAAGCTCAACTATATTTGAAAAATATAACCCTAAATTAGAACTAAAATCAGATAATAGCTCAACCAAATCACCACTAACTAATACAAAAATCATTAGTAAAAATGCTAAAAGCAAATTAATCTCGCTTAATATTTTAAGCCCTTTATTAACTCCACTAATAGCTGAAATAGTAGATAAACTAACAACTATTAATATAATAATTGCTTGTTCGCTAAATGAAATATCACTAAGCCAAGCAATATTAACAAGTCCTGCATTTAAAGAACTTGCAGAATATCCAAGTGTTGTGCTAATTCCAAAAACGGTTACAATTAATGCCAAAATATCAATAACATTGCCCCAAAATCCATAAATTTTATCTTTTAAAAAAGGATAAAAAGCACTTCTTAAAGTTAAAGGCATTTTATAACGAAAACCAAAATAAGCCATAGCTAAAGCACAAACCCCATAAATAGCCCAAGGATGAATTCCCCAGTGAAATAGAGTATGAATTAAAGCTTCTTTATCATCTATATTTAATGATTTTTTATGGATTATAGGCTCAGCCACACCAAAATACATAAGCCCAACGCCCATTCCAGTAGCAAACAACATAGAAAGCCAAGAAAAAAAGCTAAAACTAGGCTCATCATCATCTTTACCTAATTTTATATCTCCAAATTTAGATAAAGCTAATAAGACCATAAATCCTACAAAAAAACTAACACTAAGTATAAAAAACCAAGAAAAATTAGTAAAAACTGAAGTTTTAATATTATTTAAAATACTACTTGTAAATTCTGGTAAAAATATACTTAGTAAAACTAAAATTACAATAAATACTATGCTTGGAACAAACACAGCGGGTAAAAAACTCGTTTTTATCTTCATATTTTCTCCTTGCGTTTTCAGTCTAACAAGGCTTAGTTAATGAGATTTGCAAGATTTAGATGATAATTACATAATTTGTCTATATAAAAGAAAAATTAGCCATTAACCTAAAAAATTTTTTATATCAATTTCTTCAAAAAAAATTATATAATTTTTAATAAATTTTTTATAAATATATATGTAATAATTATAAAAGATAATAATAAAAAATAAAAATTATAATATGCAAATACACTTAAAAAATCTAAAATTAAAATATTATAAGATTTTAAAAAAGATTTATATATCAGCATATTTAGAATTAAAATAGCTAATATAAATAACTTAATAAGTAAAGATTTTTGACTTGTATTAGTGTTTATATTAGTATTAAGATTTGCAAAAATCATTATAAATAAAAACAACAATAAAAATATAAAATTAAACCCTAAAAATAAAGCTTCACTTTTTAATAAATAATAATTTATAAAAGGATAAGATAAAAATAAAATCAATAAAATATTTTTATATACTTTCTTAACCCTATAAACCAAGCTAATGCCTAGAATATAAAGAAAAATAAATACAAAAGATATATTTAAAATTTGAAAAACATATTCAAATAATATATAAAAAAACAAAAAATATACCTAGTAAAGCTAGGAATTTAAAATAAAGTTTTTTAGATAAATCTATATGAAAATTCAATAAAAATATATTTAGTAAAATCTCTTTAATTTCTTTCATTTTTCCTACCTTAATCATATTTTTAAATCATATCTAAAACCTATTAATTATTTCTATTTCACTTTGTTTAAAGTCTAGCGTTTGGGCTTTATTATTTAAATTAAGCTCTATATAAACAACATCACTTAAGCTAGATAAAATCAATACATCTTTTAATACATAATTTCCATCGCTTAATTTACAGATATTTTTCTCTCCTTTTTTAATATCACAATCATTAATATCTAGCTTTTTATAATTTATAAAATAACTCATATATAAACTATTTTTACTAACTACAATATCAGTTCTAAACCCACCAATATTGGCTAATTTAACAACTTTAATATCAAGACTAAAAAAATACCAAATAGAGCAAATTATCCAAATAATTTTTATAATCAAACTAAATCTTTTAAAAAAATATGCAAAAAAACATAAAGTAATAAATATAGCCATCATAACATTTAAGCAATGATTTATCGTTGGAAAAGTTACATTTTCGTTTTGATATATTTGAACTAAACTTAAAAATACTAATTCAATTATGATAATTACTATAATTACAAATAATAAAAATACTCTTTCATACAAAAAATTAAGAATTTTAAAGCCAAATTTATTTGAATTTTTTCTTTTACAAGCTAAAAGCACAACAAATTCAATCATAACATAAGGAATAATCCCAATAAAAATAGAATAAACAAAACACACATATCCAAATGTAAGTAATAAATTAAAATCAAATCTAGGCAAATACCCAACTTCAAATAAATAATATTTTGTATAAGCTATTACAGAAACAAAAGTTATTAAAACTAAAGAAAATCTCATAGTTTTTACAAATATATTGGCAAGTTTTAATAATTTAAAATAATTAAAATAAAGCCTTTTAAACTCTCTTTTGTAATTTAACATTAATCTTTTAGTATTCCTAGCAAAACAAATTCTAAATTTCTTTAAAAATTTATCAGACATTTTTACTCCTTTTTTTAAATTTAGCAAAAATATCTTTTACTTTTTAAAAAATTCAATAAATTTTTTAATATTTTTATATAATAAAAAAAATTATAAGGACAAAATATGAACTCAAGCTTATTTTTAATGGGAAGAATAAAAGAACTATCAAATGAATTGATTTTAAAAGAACTTAGCAAAAGAGTAGAATTTGATTTATCCTTTTCTCACGCTGATATTTTAAATATATTATTTGATGAAAAAGAATATTGTATGGTTCAAATAGCACAAAAAATACATAGAAGCAAGGCTACAATTAGCTCTTTAATAGACAAATTAGAACAAAATGGATATATCACAAAAAGCCAAAGCAGTAACGATAGTAGAATGTATTTAATAAAAGCAACTCAAAAAACTTTAGATTTAAAACCAATATTTGAAGAAGTATCAAATATAGTTTTTGAAAAATTACTTAAAAACTTTTCAAAAGCAGAAGAGTTGTTTTTAGAAGAATTATTAGAAAAAATGCTAAATAACATAAAAAATTAAAATATATTTAACTTTTTATGCAAAAATAGTTCGTTATCAAACTAAAAAGGAGTTAAAATGAGTAATGGATTTAGTGTAAAAAGTCTAGGAGAATTTAAAAATATTCAAAGAATTGATTTAAAAGAAGCTTTAGGGTTTACATCTTGTGAAATAAGTATTAACACAATGGAAGCAAATACTAATGTGCCTTTTGTTCATCATCATAAAGAAAACGAAGAAGTTTATATTATCTTAGATGGTAACGGGGAAATAAAGTTAGATAATGAACTAATTTTAATTAAAACAGGAGATATAATCAGAGTTGCACCTAGTGTAAAAAGACAGATTTTTGCAAAAACTAAACTAAATTATATCTGTATTCAAGCAAAAGAAAATTCTCTAACCCAATACACTTTTAGTGATGGCGTAGTAGAGTAATTTAACTTAGGAGCAATCCTAAGTTAAGCAAATATATTAATCAAATAAGTATTCAAAGGAATAGCCACAATATCTATCAAAACAGAACCACACAAAGGAACTATCAAAAATGCAGGTTTTGAGAATAAAGAATATCTATTGCAAGCAGCATTCATATTTGCAACCGCATTAGGAGTAGCACCCAAGCCATGCCCCATTAATCCAGCACACATAATAGCACTATCATAGTTTTTCCCGCACAATCTAAACACAACAAATATTGCAAACAATACTAAAACAACAACTTGAACAAAAAGCGTAATCAATAAAGGCATAGCAACCACGCTTAATTCATTGATTTTTAAACTCATCATAGCCATAGTTAAAAATATTCCTAAGCTAAGCTCACTAATAGTATCTATTGTGTATTGATTTAATTTAAATATATTAAAAATATCATTTATATTTCTAATTAGCATTGCTATTAACATAGCGCCCACATAGCTTGGCAAAGAATAACCGCTAAGTTTTGTAAATAATGAACTTATATAAAATCCAATGCACATAATACAAAGTATTAAAAATAAAGATTTTAAAAATTCTTGATAACTTGCGTGATGAATATTGTGCTTTAGCGGGTCAATATCTTGTATATCTTCGTTTGTTTTTATCTCTAATTTATATTTAAGTATTAAATATCTACATAAAGGCCCACCGAGTAAAGAGCCGCTTATTAAACCAAAAGTAGCCGCTGCAATTGCTACTACTTTAGCATTGCTAAGACCACTTAAATCTTCCACCATACCACCAAAAGCAATAGCATTTCCGTGTCCTCCTTCTAAAGCAACTGCCCCACTTAAAATTCCATATAAACTATTTAGCCCAAAAGCATTCATCATAGTAATTCCAATAGCATTTTGCATAATAGCCATTACCCAGCAACACGCTAAATATATTAAAAGCAATTTACCACCAACTTTTAATAATCTAGCACTTCCGCTAAGTCCTACAACACTAAAAAATACAACCATAAAAGGAGTTTGCAATGACTTATCAAATTCAATATTAATATCTATAAAGGTTAAAAACCATACTAAAATACTTACCAAAAATCCACCAACAACAGGAGCTGGGATACAAAATTTTTCTAAAAAATTGATTTTGGTTTTTAAAAACATTCCAAATAATAAAACACCAATGCTAATTGCCAATACGCTCAAACTATCAAAACTCATATAACAGCCTTTCTTAATAAAATATAAGCTAAATAAGCGCTTAATTTAGCAGTATGATTATCTATATCATATTTTGGATTAAACTCGCAAATATCAGCTAAAGCAACTTTTTTACTATCTAAAATAATTTTTAGTATCGGTAAAATTTGTTGCAAACTAATACCATAAACAGCAGGAGCACTAACACCTGGTGCATAGCTTAAAGAAAACACATCAATATCAATACTAAGATATAAAACATCACAATCTAATATAAATTCTTTTACAATTTTTGCTGAATTATCAAAGTCTTTATCTAAAACATATTTAGCATTCATATCTTGCATAGTATTAAATAAAGCTTGGGTATTTGATAAAGCATTTGCCCCAATACATAAATATTTATAAGAATAATTATTTGATTTTGCGTATTTATAAGCTTCATAAAACGAATTACCTGAAGTATGTTGGGGTTGAATTCTCACATCAAAATGTGCGTCAAAATTAATAACACCTACATTTTGTTTATTATCTAATAAAGCCTTAATTCCAGCCAAAGAAGTTTCGTGACCACCACCTAAAATAACACAATAATCTTGATTTTTTAATACTAAATTAAGCTTATCGTATAATAAATCATCAGCTTCTTCTAGGCTTTTAAAATTATCAATATTACCTAAATCATCAAAGCTAAAATCATCAAATACAGCAAAATTTGCCATATTTTTTCTAATGATATTCGGTGCTAATTCGCTACCAACTCTTCCGTGATTTCTATCTACACCTAAACTAGAACAAAATCCTATTAATTTATTTGAAGATGAAGTATTCAAACATTTAAAAACTCTGTTATGAATACTTTCTTCGCCATCATTTCTTCCAATCCACATAAAACTCTCCTTAAATATCTTATACTTTAAATTGTTTTAATTAAATAAACAAGAAATACTTAAAAATTGAGTTTAATATGTGTAATTTGGTAATAAAATTAGGAAATAAATTCCTAATTTTGTAAAGATTTATAAATCACATCTAAAACGCTGCCATCACGATATTCTACAACGCCTACTACCTCATCGCCAAATTTAATACTAGCTGGTTTGCCTGTGATTTTTTCTGCCATTTCTTTTAGTTCTTCAATCGTATATAATTTAATACCTGCTTTTGTGAAATTCTCTATCAAATCAGTTCTTTTAGGATTTACTGCAATTCCGTAATCAGTGCAAACCACATCAACATTTGCTCCTGGGGTGCAAATCGTGCTTACATTATCAACTACAATTGGAATTCTAGCACGAATTAATGGTGCTAAAATCATTGCAATTTTTGCACCTTCAGCAGTATCTTGGTGTCCGCCTATTGCTTGATTAATAACACCTGTTGAAGTAGTAATTACATTTACATTGAAATTCGTATCAATCTCAAGTGCTCCCAACATTACAAAATCTAATTGATTTACCGCTGGAGTAACTAGATTTGGATTTGCATAAAAAGATGCTGATATTTCATAATGTTTTGGGTTTTTTGCAAGTGAGCTAACAGCATCTAAATCAAAACTTTGAGTATCAAAAAGCGCATCCATCAAACCATTTTCATGCAAATCAACTAAGGCAGCAGTGATACCACCAACACCTAAACTAGCAGTGATATTATGCTTAATCATCTCTTCTTTTAAAAGCTTAGTTACTGCTAAAGAAGCGCCCGCAGCTCCTGTTTGGAAACTAAAGCCATTTTTAAATAAACCTGATGCTAAGATACATTTTAAAGCATTTTCAGCTATTAAAATATCTCTTGGATTATCATTAAAACGAATTGCACCTGATACTATGCCTTTTGGATCGCCAATACTCTCAATTTCACAAACAAAATCCACCATAGTTTGGTCAATACTAGCAGGAAGATTTATTCCATCTACTAAATTATCAGTAATTGCAATAACTTTATTAGCATACATAGCATCAACCTTAGCATAACCTAAACTACCACACGCAGATTTGCCTGTATAACCATTAAGATTACCAAATTTATCACAACTTGGAGCACCAATAAATGCTACATCAATTTTAAGCGAGCCATCTTCAATAGCTCTAGCACGACCACCATGACTTCTAATAATTACAGGAGTTTTTAATCCACCATTACTAATAAAAGAACCCAATGGCTCTCTTAGACCACTTGTTTGAAGACTTGTTACAACACCATTTTTAATATGCTCAATTAAAGGTTTATGGCAAGTTGAAAGAGAACTTGCTGCTACGCAAAGATTTTTAATACCTAGCTTGCTTATTTCTTCTAAAACTAGATTTAAAATATAATCTCCACTTCTAAAATGGTGATGAAAACTTATTGTCATACCATCTTTTAAGCCTGATTTTATAATAGCGTCTTTTATACTTGAGACTAATTTATCTTCTTTTTTGCCAACTCTAATAGCTGCACCGATTTTACGCTCTTTTGGTTGTTTTAATTCTCCACTATATACAACTACATCTTTATAATTAGCAATTTTATTAGGTATTTTTCTATTAACTGCATTTACTTTATACATAATCATTCTCCTTTATAAAGACCACTAGCTTTAGCTAATTCAAGCACTCTTAAAGCTCTAATAATAATTGGACCATCTACCATTTTGCCATCAACTGCAATTACACCTATGCTATTTTTTTCCGCTTCTTTAGCTGCATTTACTACTTTTAAAGCGTCTATTATTTCTTTTTCTTTTGGAGTATAAATATCATGAACTATTTTGATTTGACTTGGATGAACTACTGATTTGCCATCAAAACCTAAGTCTTTTATAAATTGCACTTCTTCAGCAAATGCAACTTTATCTTTTATATTTGAAAAAACAGTGTCAAAACAATATAAATTATTGCTTCTTGCTGCGTGAATTATCTGCTCTCTTGCATAATAAAGCTCCATTGCGTGTTTGCTTCTAGTTGTTTTTAAATTCGTTACATAATCTTCAGCTCCAAGAGCAATCCCCATTAATCTATCACTTGCCTTTGCAATCTCACAAGCATTAATAACCCCAGTAGCACTCTCAATTGCTGCTAGAATTAAAGTTTTTCTAGGACGATTTAGTTTATGCTCAACTTCGCTTATTAACTCATCTACTTCTTTAACTTCGTTTGCATTATCAGTCTTTGGAAGTCTTATAACATCAACTCCAGCACTAACCATAGCTATTACATCATCTCTTCCGTAAGGAGAATTTAAAGCATTTATTCTTACAACAACTTCAGTTGAACCATAATTAATCTTTTTAAGAGTTTCATAAGTTAGCATTCTAGCCGCATCTTTTGCTGAAATACTTACTGCATCTTCTAAGTCAATCATAATAGAATCACTTCCATAAATATGTGCGTCTATTAATTTTGCAGGTGCATTTCCGGGCAAGAACATCATACTTCTTCTAAGTCTATCTTTATTTAGCATAATTCACTCTCCCAATCATAATCTTTTAAACTAGCTCTAAAAATAGCAGTTTTTAATCTCGCACGAATTACTAAATCAAGCGCTCCTTTATCTTCTATTTTTATTGTTACATTTTTAATATCATATTCATCTAATACTTCATTAACGCTAGCTAATATTTGTTCTCCAAATTGTTTATAAACACTAGAATTTAATTCAATTTTCCTTCCTACATTAGCAGGACTTACACTAATTAAAACATCGCCTGATTCTAATGAACCAGCACTTGCAATAGTTGTAATCATCAAATCTCCTAATTAATTAAATTTTTTAAGTTTTCTTTTATTATTACAAAGATAACTTAATTTTTAGTTATTAAATTGTTTTTTAAATACTCATAAGTTGAATTAGCACAAAGGGATTTTAACTCCTTATTATTTAAATAATCCTTATCATTTAAAATAATTTTTCTAATCCTACTCGCACTTATTACTTTTTTATTTATTCTAGCTCTACTGATTTCATAGAATTTGATTTTAAATTCTTTTAAAATTTCTTTTGCTTTTTGGTTGTAATCTTTTGTTATTTTATCTTTTGGTTCTGTCCCAAAAAATCTCATATTTATCCCTAAAATAGGTGCTATTTTTGTAGCAAATAATGTAATATCAAGCCTTGAATAAATCTCATTAACATCAGCATTATCCTTTAAAAAATATGTAGGAAAAGTAGCTTTTGAAATAATATAATTTTTGCTTTCGTGAATTATTATATTTTTATAATCTTTTAATTCATTTCTTACAATCTCAAGCCTTGCTTTTGTATTAAACATACTTAAATCTTCGCTTAAAATAAATATATGCAAGATTTCGCAGTGTTTTAAGGCTTTTTGAATTAAATATAAATGCCCTTTACTCATAGGATTTAAATTCATTACAATTGAGCCAATTTTTTTTGCTCTTTTATAATGTTTAGCTAGTTCAAATTTATAATTTTCATAATTTAATTTTGTGTTTTCAAATAACGCAACATCTTTTGTAAGACATAATAAATAAAGTCCTAAGCTCTCAAATATTTTTACATTACAAGGCTTTGTAAATATAAAATATTCATTTACATTTAATTCTCTTAATTTATCTGCAATTTGAGTTAGTAAAGTAGCACTAAAATTATTACCTTGTAAAGATTTATCAATTGCTATACATTTTACAATATTACCGCTTATACAAGCACTTGCTTTAATCTCTTCATTTTCTTCATAAACTAAAGCATATTCTATATCTTCATCGCATCTTAAATCAAATCTTTTTAAAAATAATTCTAATTTTTCTCTTTCATAGGCTAATAATAAATATCTAAACATTAAAACCTAGCTTCGTGTTCTAATTGATTTTTGCAAATATCTTCTATTGAATACTCTAATTCATATTTTAATAAATTACAAGACTTAATTTTATCGCAATGGTCATTTTTTAAAGCTATTGTTATATCTATTTCTTTTTTGCTTAACTTTTCTACTAATTTGATTAGATTTTCTACACTTATACTTTCTTTGCTAGCTATTGTAGTGCATATATTTTCTTTGGTTGTATAAAGCTCGCTAGCTACTTTTAAATTAATATTAACAATATCATCAATATGTGCGAAATGATAATTCTCATCATAGTTAAAATCACGACCTAATTCAGACTTACCGCAAGCAATTCTTGTGATATTTTTAATAATTGAATAATGTTCAAATTCTCCTAAAAATATCTTAGAATAATATCCTGCAATATTGCAATATCTTAAAATTGCATAAGAAAAATCAGGATTGCTTCTAGCATAATCTTGTATCATATTTTCAGCTAAGATTTTTGTCTTAACATAAGCATCACAGGTATTTTCCAATCCTACATTAGCAAATATACTTGATGGATATATTAAAGTCTTAACTTTAAATTTTTTCATAGCTTTTAATAATTTAAAAAGATTTATGATATTGTTTTCATAAAAAGTTAGATTATCTTTTTTACTAAAATTCTCATTGCTAGTTGCTGCAAAATGAAATACCATATCAATTTTAAATCTTGACATTACATCTTCTAAAGCTTCGCTATTTGAAATATCAACTTCATAAAAATCAACTTCATAATATTTTTTTATATTTTTTATAGCTTTTTTATTTTTACCACTTAAATTATCAATTCCAATTACCTTATGCCCAGCTTCTAAAAATCCAGATGCAGTGGCTGAGCCAATATATCCTGCAACACCTGTTATTAAAACTACCACTTTACTTCCTTAACTTAATTTTTGTTTTAAAATCTCATAAGCTTCATTAATCTCATGAAATTTCTCTATCCCTGCTCTTAGCTCGCTTTCGCTAAGATTTTTTGTGTTTAACACATCAGGATGATATTTTTTCGCAAGTCTTCTATATGCTGCTTTTACTTCAACTAAACTAGCATTAGAACTTAATTCTAAAACCTCATAAGGGTCTTTTTTAATTTTATTATTATTTTGTTTGTTATTGTTGCCAAAATTTATAAATTGTGCAAATTCTTGTGTAACGCCAAAAATCTCTGCAATTTCTTTTAACGCAAAAATCTTTTTTTCACTAAAGCCATCAATACTCGCACAATAAAGCAAACTTTGCATAATATTAAGCTTTTCATTTTTGCTTAAAATAAAATTATTTTTAAGCTCTTGTGCCACTATCCTATAATTTTCTGGATTTTCTTTAGCTTCTTTAAAAACCTTTTTTAATCTCTCACGCTCAACTAAATTATAAGAATTATTATCTAGTATTAATTTTATAAATTCGGCTTCTTTAGGCGAAATTACTCCATCAAGTTTAGCTATTTTTGCAATAAGCGCGACTAGGTATTCAGCATATCCGCCTTTCATTTTAGTAAATTGATTATTTAAAATATTTCCTTTAAAAAATAAAGGTAATAAAATTGCTCCAATAAGCCCTAAAATCGCCGTTAAAATAGTCCCTAATATTATCGCAAAAAATGATATTATGGTTCTAATAATACCCTTACCTGTAATAAATCCTATAATTGCTAAAATTATTATTAATAATAAAAATATATTCAATTTTCTTCCTTTATAACACTTAAAATCTTTTGAAAATTATCGTTTTTCCTTTGCAATAATCAAATTTTTATTTTTTATCATAGCCTTCAATGTAAGCTAAAACTTTTTTGTAATTTTCCTTGCGAATACCATTTGCTATAGCAAATAATTCTATAACATATATAATGGTTAATAAAAATCCCAAAAATAAAAAACAAAGAAAAGCAATAAGTCCATCGCTACGATGGAAAAATAAACTATAAATTTTTTCTACAACTTTAATCTCAGTCATCGCCATTAATAAAATAATTGTAAAAGAAAAAAATAATAAAAATTTTATAAATGCTAAAATAAAATCACCCTTATAAATCCTATCAATACCACAAATTCCTATCGTAGCCGCTAGCATAAAACCTAAATTTGGGTCTTTTAAACAAATATGTTTAGACAAATTCTTATCTTTTATAGTTTCTAAATCCTGCGTTCTTAGTCTATCTTGAAGATAAGATATTTGTTCTTCAGTCATTTTTTGCCTTTAAAAATTCACTATTAATCATTATCCTTAAGTGCAATTAATACACCTTCTATCATTTTTTTAATATCGCCATCAAGTATCGCATCAACTTGGCTAAATGCTTCATTGCTTCTAGCGTCTTTTACTTGCTGATAAGGAGCTAAAACATACGAGCGAATTTGATGCCCGAAACTATTTTCGCCAACCCCTCCCGTATCTTTTCCATCGTTTAATTTCTCCATTTCAAGCTCATATAATCTTGAACGAAGCATTTTATAAGCTGTGGCTTTGTTTTTATGCTGACTTCTATCGTTTTGGCATTGCACTACAATTCCTGTTGGAATATGAGTAATTCTTACCGCACTTTCTGTCTTATTTACATGCTGACCACCTGCACCACTTGCTCTATAATAATCAATTCTTATATCTTTTTCTTCAATTTCAATTTCTATATCATCATCAATTTCAGGTGCAACAATTACACTACAAAAACTCGTATGGCGTCTAGCATTGCTATCAAATGGGCTAATTCTTACAAGTCTATGAACTCCGTGTTCAGCCTTAAAATACCCATAAGCATTAAGCCCACGAGCAACAAAGCTAACATCTTTTATCCCTGCTTCATCGCCTTCTTGATAATCTAGTGTTTCAACTTTAAAGCCTTCTCTTTCACAAAATCTCAAATACATTCTATAAACAATACTCGCCCAATCATTACTCTCCGTTCCACCTGCTCCTGGGTGAATATTAATAATTGCGTTTTTAGTATCGTTTTCTCCACTTAAAAGCATTGATATTTCAAGACTTTTAATAGTTTCTTCTAAATTAGGACTATCTATAAATAAAGCTTCTAAAGTCTCATAATCATTTTCTTTCACCGCAAGTTCAAACAACTCACTAGTGCCTACTAATTCACTATTTGCAATTTCATATTTTGATACTAATTGATTTAATTTAGTTTTTTCTTTACCAAGCTCGGCTGCTCTTTTTGCATCAGCCCATAATGCTGGGTCTTCTTGCTCTTTTTCTATTTCTTTTATTCTTTCTTTTGCCTCGTTTGGTTTGATTATTTTTTCTATATTGTCAAGTTTTATTTGTAATTCTTTTAATAATTCACTAAATTCATAATTATCCAAATTTTGCTCCGTAGTTGTATTTTAAAGGCAAATCTTAGCTAAAATTTATTAAGATAATAGCTTTTTTAAAAGGAATTTAAATGAAATTATTTTTACAAAGTTTAGGCTGTAATAAAAACTTAGTTGATAGTGAAATTATGCTAGGTCGCTTAAAAGAATATGAAATTACTAATGAAGCAAGTGAAGCTGATGTATTGATAGTAAATACTTGTGGCTTTATAAAAAGTGCAAAAATTGAAAGTATTAATGCTATTTTAGAACTACACGAAATTAGAAAAAAAGGCTCAATTTTAGTAGTAACTGGCTGCTTAATGCAAAGATACAAAGATGAATTGGTTAAAGAATTACCCGAAGTTGATTTATTTGCAGGAGTTAGCGAGTATGCAAAAATTGATGAATTAATAGCAAGTCGTGAGAGTAGATTTAGAGATTTTGTATATTTACAAGACGCAAATACTCAAAGAGTAATAACAGGCTCAAATACTCACGCTTATATAAAAATCGCTGAAGGCTGCAATCAAACCTGTAGCTTTTGTGCTATTCCTACATTTAAAGGCAAGTTAAAATCTCGCCCAATAGATGATGTAGTAGCTGAAGTTAAAGGCTTAGTTGCTAGGGGATTTTATGATTTTTCATTCATTGCTCAAGATACAAGCTCTTATTTAAAAGACTTAAAAATTAGCGATGGTTTAGAGAATTTAATTTCAGAAATTGAAAAAATTGAAGGAATAAAGGCTGCTAGAATTTTATACCTATATCCAAGCTCAATTAAGCCTAGTTTAATTACTAAAATAATTAATTCAAAAGTATTTGTGAATTATTTTGATATGCCACTTCAACACTCAAGCGATAAATTATTAAAAATTATGAAGCGTGGCTATGATAAGGCTAAGGCTATTAGCTTTTTAGAGCAAATGAGAGCAGCTCCTAATAGCTTTTTAAGAACTGGTTTTATCGTAGGACACCCAGGAGAAAGTGAAGAAGATTTTGAAGATTTATGCGAGTTTATTAAAGAATTTGATTTTGATAGAATTAGCGTATTTGCATATTCAAAAGAAGAAGATACCGCCGCTTACTCAATGCAACAAATCAATGCAAATACTATTAAAAGTAGGCTAAAAAAGATTGAAAAAATCGTAGATGCTAAAATCAATGCAAGTTTTGAAAAAATGCTAAATCAAGAAATAATCGCAAGTTGTTTAGGAGAATCTAGCGAAGGCGAGTTTTTTATAGGTGCTAAACCACTTTTATTTGATAGAGATATAGATGGAGAAATCTTAATAAATGAAAGTGAGATAGGAGAGCTAAAAGTGGGTGATTTAATAGTTTGTAAAATCACTCAAGTGCATGAAAAAACACTAATAGCAACTGCAATTAGACGCTATGAGAATTGAATATTTAGAAGAGCTAAAAGGTAAAAAAAACCTTTTAGCATTTTCACACGGGACTGATAGCACGGCACTTTTTTATGCACTTTTAGAACTTTGTGAGTTTGATTTATGCCTTGTAAATTACCAGACTAGAATTAATTCAAATAACGAAGAGCAAAGCGCTATAAAATTAGCAAAAACTTATAATAAAAAAATCTTTACTAAAAAAGTAAATCTTGATAATAATAATTTTGAAAGTAATGCTAGAAAATATAGATATGACTTTTTTGATGAATTAATGCAAGATTATGATAATTTAATAGTAGCTCATAATTTAAATGACAGGTTTGAGTGGTTTTTAATGCAAATTACAAAAGGTGCGGGATTATGCAATCTATTGGGTTTTAACGGGATTGATACAAGGAAAAATTATAAAATAATTCGCCCATTAATTAATACTAGCAAAGATAAAATTATGCTGTATTTAAATGAGAATAGTTATGAATATTTTCAAGATGAAAGTAATTTTAATACCAAATATAAAAGAAACGAAATTAGATTAAATTATGCAAATGATTTTGTAAAACACTATGCAAATGGCATAAGAAATACTTTAAAATATTTAGAATTTGATAAGAGTAAAATATGTAAAGATAGCTTGGTTTATAAAGGAATTTATTTTTGTAAAGATGAAAATTCTTTAGATAAAGCTATTAAAAAACTAGGTTTTGTAAGCTCATCAAAGCAAAAATTAGAGCTAAAAAACCAGCTAAATAAAAACAACGAAGCCGAGCTTTATTTTAGGACTGATTGTGTTTGCGTTTGCTTTTATAAAGGATTTTTTATGGTTTTTTTAAAGGCTATTACAAAGCTTAGTAAGGAGCAAAAAGACGCTTATAGACTAGCAAAAGTGCCAAAAAATCTTAGATTTTTCCTAGCGTTAAATAATATAAAACTAAATGAATTAATAAATCTTACAAAAAACCTAAAATCAACTCATAATAATTATTGATATTTGATTTTAGGAATTTCTTTTTATGTAAAGATTAAATATTTAAGATAATGATTTAATACTTAATTTGCTTATTTTATAGTAATTTTTACTAAAACCAATAACTACAATTTTAATCATTTTTAAAATATAAATAAAAAATATTTAATTTACTTCAAGCGAATTTGTTGTTTGGTAAAAATTTAAAATTCTAATAATTTATTTTATATAGATTTTAATAATCTTTATTAATATTACTATGTTTTAATATTGATATTTATTTTTAATTAGGAGAGATTATGCAGAGATTAAAAACTAGCTTGGCATTTATTTTACTTATGGGGGGGGGTATTTATGCAAACGATGGAGTTACACTTGATTTAATCAATATTCATTCAAATGACAATACTTTAGATAATATTAAAATTCAGAACAAAAACACAACAAGTACAAGAGATATTTTACGAGAAATACCATCAGTATTTATGGGTGGAACTAATAATTTAAATCAAAAAATTTTTATGCGTGGTATGAGCGATAGAGCTGTTAATATTAGCATAGACGGAGCAAGAGAAAGCGGTAATAACTGGCATCACGCAGCTGATTTAGTAATCGACCTTGATATTTTAAAAGCAATTAATATTGATACGAGTATATTAAGTGTGGCTAATAATTCAGGTGCTTTAGCTGGGGCGGTAAAGTTTAATACCATTAGTGCAATTGATCTTTTAGAAGATAAGCAAAACTTAGGAGCTAAGATAAAAACATCTTTTGCAAGTAACAATAAAGAATGGCAAAAAAGCATTATGACTTATGGTAAATTAGATAATGGTTTTCATTTATTAGCCTATGTAAATCATAAAAATCATAGCTTTAGCAAAGACGCTTTAAAGCACGAAAGTGGCGGAAAAGGTAATAATCTTAGCTATTTTACTAAGGGCGGATTTTTAAAAGATGAGCATAATTTAAACATTAGTTATGAGAGCGTTTATTATAAAGGCGATTATCCTTTAGTGCCTGAGTGGGCTGGAAGTGTTGCTTATGATTATTATGATAAAGGCAATTTAGTTTTAGCAGGGACAAGGGGTTTTGATTTAATTAAACAAAAAATGCAAAGAAATACCGCTGTAATTGATTATAATTACGATTTAAATGAGCTTATAAATCTAAATTTTAAAACCTATTACACCAACAGAACCCTAACTTTAGATGATTGGATACAAACAAACGCATCAAAAGAAAAGGTTTTAGAGTATTTAAAGGGTGGTGTTAAGACTTTTGGCGTATATCTAAATAATAAAAGCAAAATAGAGTTTGATACTTTTACTCACGAATTGTTTTATGGTTTTGAGTATTTTAATACAAGAAGTTTTGTTAAAGATAATTATTATAAATATAACCTTAGTTTAAATAGTAGCATTAATGAAGTTTTTAAAGCTGCTGATGATATAGCTCAAAATTATTCTATATTTTTAGAAGATAAAATAAGTTTTTATGATTTAGCTTTAACAACGGGACTTAGGTTTGATAATTACAAACTCAATACAATTGCTAATCAAAATCAAAGCAGAATTAAGCACAATTTTAAGAGTTTTACACCTGCTATAAAGCTTGAATATAATGTATTGCCTGAATTACAAATCTATGCAGGATATACAAAGCTTTTTAAAGGTGCTGAACCACTTGAGATGATAATTTTGCGTGAAAATAGAGCAAATAAATTAAGAACTAATGAAGATTTAAAAGCACAAAAAGGCTATGGTTATGAGTTAGGCATAGATTATAAAAAAGATTTTAATGAGCTTTATGTAAGAGCTAATGCTAAGTATTATGATAGATATTATGATAGTTTAATAAGAGAAGAAACCAAAAGAATAGGAGAAAGCGGTAGTTTTTATACTAGGCTAAACGGCGGAAAATACAATGTATATGGAGTAGATTTATTAGCTGAACTAGCATATAAAGATTTTAAATCAAGATTATCATATTCAAGAGTAAGAACTAATGAAAATAACGATACTCTAGTAAGACAAGGATATGCCTTAGCATATAGTGACCCAGGAGATAAATATACATTGAATATTGAATATTTATATAATAATTTATTAATAGGCTATGATTTGATTTATTTCACTTCAAAAAGTATTAAAGATAGTAATTACATAAAACCATCATACGCAAAGCACGATTTATATATGCAATATGAAGTATTTAAAAATTTTGATATAGGCTTTAGCATTAATAATATTTTTAATAAGCTTTATTATTCACATTACAAAAGAAGCTATGGCGGGGCTAAAAGTGCTGACTGGGAAGCAGGAAGGGACTACAAAATCAGCTTTAATTATAAGTTTTAATGATTTAAGGAATTAGATTAATTCCTTAAATATTTTTATAAACCTAATAACTTATAATTTGTATATTGTATTAAAAGCATATTTTACTTTCAATTTATTCTATCTTTGCTTTATTTTCTACAATACACAAAATCTATCTTGTAAAACAAAAGTACTTTAAAATTCCATATCTAGTATTATTAAAATATAATTAGTATTTACTAAGGTTACATAACTTTTAAATAAATTTTTCATTATTAAAAACATAAAGATTTTTATATCAATACAAAATTGTTAGGAATTTTATAAATTAAAATTCCTAAATGAAATTATTTTAAGTATTTTAAACATACTCCTGAATAAAATGCAGCAGCATTAACTAAAGTATCATCATCATAAATATATCTAGGGTCATGTAGATAATAATCATTCTTATTTAAAATAAAGGCATAAGCACCTTTGCAATGCTCTAACATAAAAGAAAAATCTTCACTACCCATTAATGGCTCGTGAAATTCATCACAATTTTGCTCTCCAAATAATTCACACGCTACACCAAAAGCTAATTTTTGTGCTTCATCATCATTAATTGTAGCTGCTCCTATTTGAATAAACTCAAGCTCAACTTTTACCTTAAAAAGTAACTCGCAAGATTTAGCAATATTATTTAATTGCTCTATTATCGTATTTCTATCATCATTATTAAAGGTTCTAATATTAGCAAGTAATAATGCCTTATCTTGTAAGATATTAAAGCTAGTTTCATTTCCACTTAGAGCTGCTCCAAATGTTATAACAGCTTGATTTTTAGCTGCTATATTTCTAGCAGTTATAAATCCAGCTTGGGTTATAAAATGAGCCATCGCACCCATTACATCACTAGCCTTCTCAGGTGCACTACCATGCCCACCAACTCCACTAATATTTACCCTAAGTGCGTCAGCTCCTGCCATCATAGCCCCACGCTTAAGACAAAATAATTTATTAGTTTTGCTTGGGATATTGTGATAGCCAAATATAAAATCACTCTTAAATCTAGTAAATAAATTATCATCAATCATAGCTTTAGCACCGCCTCTACCTTCTTCAGCAGGTTGAAAGACAAAATTAATAGTGCCATCAAATTCACTCTTACTTAAATATTTAGCCGCTAATAATAAACTCGCCGTATGTCCATCATGCCCACAAGCGTGCATTAAACCTTCATTCTTAGAAGCATAGCTTACTCCACTAGCTTCGTTTATTACAAGTGCATCCATATCAGCTCTTAAAGCTATGCTTTTATTTGAATTACCTTTCTTTAAAACCCCAACAACTCCTGTTACGCCTACATTTTCATAAACTTCTATGCCAAATTCTCTTAATTTGTTCGCAACTAACTTTGCTGTTTTAAATTCTTTTAATCCTAGTTCAGGATTTTCGTGAATACATTTTCTAATCTCTATAAACTCGCTTGAAAGTTTTTTAATCTCTTCTATCATTTTAACTCCTTTTTCATTTCTTTAAATTCTTGTGCCAAAAACTTTGCTGTATAGCTTTTATCAGCATATTTTTTAGCAAGTTCTAATGGATTACCTGTCGCAATTATCTTACCACCCCTAAAACCACCTTCAGGACCCATATCTATAATATAATCAGCGTTTTTGATTAAATCCAAATTATGCTCAATTACAAAAACACTATTTCCAGCATCTACTAAATGCTGCAATACTTTTACTAATTTTTGCGTATCTGCAAAATGAAGCCCAGTAGTTGGCTCATCAAGTAAATAAAGTGTATTTCCTGTATCACTTCTGCTTAATTCTTTAGAAATTTTTATCCTTTGAGCTTCCCCACCACTTAAGGTTGTAGCGTTTTGACCTAAGGTTATATAATCAAGCCCTACATCCATTAAGGTCTTTAATTTTTGCTTAATCTTAGGGTGTTTTGCAAAAAACTCATAAGCTTCTGCTACACTCATTTCTAAAACATCAGCTATATTTTTGTCTTTATATTTAATCTCTAGTGTTTGATGGTTATATCTTTTACCCCCACAAGCATCGCAAGTAATATTTACATCAGGTAAAAAGTGCATAGAGATTTTAAGCTCACCTTCTCCACTACATTTTTCACACCTTCCACCTGCAACATTGAAGCTAAAGCGACCGATTTTATATCCTCTAATCTGTGCTTCAGGAACATTTGCAAATAAATTCCTAATCTCATCCATAAGCCCTGTATATGTTGCTGGATTGCTTCTTGGAGTTTTTCCTATTGGACTTTGATCTAGAAAAATTACTTTGTCTAATTTATCAAGACCTTTGTATGTAATATCATTAATTACTGCTTTTGCTCTATTTAGATTTGCTCTTGCAATTGGTAGAAGTGAATGCAGCATTAATGAGCTTTTACCACTACCGCTTACTCCTGTTACACAAACTAAATTCCTAAGTGGGAATTTCACACTTAAATCCTTTATATTGTTTTGATTAATTCCGCTTAATTCTAAATATTCATCACTCTTTCTAGCCTTATAAAGGTCTATGTCTTTTTTACGATTTATATACAATGCAGTTTCGCATTTGCTTTTAAGCAATTCTTTATAAGTGCCATTAAAGATAATCTCCCCACCACTAGTTCCAGCCCTAGGTCCAATCTCAACGATTACATCAGCACTCTCAATTGTCTTTCTATCATGCTCTACTACTATTAAGGTATTTCCTTTAGCCTGCAAGCTTTTTAGAGTATTTATTAGTTTTTGTGTATCTCTTTCGTGAAGACCTATGCTAGGCTCATCTAATACATATAAAACCCCGCTTAATCCACTTCCAATTTGAGAAGCAATCCTAATTCTTTGAGCTTCTCCACCACTAATTGTCCTTGCATCTCTACCTAGTGTTAAATACCCCAAGCCAACATCATTTAAGAAAAATAATCTTTCATTAATTTCTTTAATAATAGGATAAGATATTTCATAATCTTGCTTATTTAAATTATTAAAATTCTCTATTTTAAAAAATTCGCAAATCTCTTCAATAGGTGTGCTAATAACTTCTGCTATGCTTTTGCCATTTACCAACACAGCTAAGCTTTGCTCGTTTAATCTAAAGCCTTTACAAGATGGACAGGTTTTTTCTGTTATGTATTCGTTAAAATCTTTATCATCTTTTAAGATTTCATAACTTATTTTAATAGCTCCATCAAAAGTTTTTTTGATATTATGCTTATTCCATAAAAAGCTAAATTCCGTAGCACTTCCGTATAAAATAAGCTTTTTTTGATATTCACTTAATTCTTCATAAGGCTTATTTGTAGGGATTTTTTCTGCTTCACAAAATGCTAAAAGTAACTTTGAATAATAACTTTTATTAAAGCCCATCATAGTGCGAACTGCACCATCTTCTATACTTCTTTCATAATTTATAATTTTTTCTTGGTCAATACTCATTCTAATGCCTAAACCATCACATAAAGAACAAGCTCCTTTAGGACTATTAAACGAAAAGCTTAAAGGCTCAAGTTTATTAAATGAAATTTTGCATTTAAAACAAGCATTATGAAGCGAATAATGAATATTTTTATTACTTTCTAATAATTCTAACTCACACTCACCATAACTTAAACTTAAAGCTTTTTCAACAGCTTGAGCTAAACGACTTTTATTATCATCACTAATTCTTAGTCTATCAACTACTAATTTAATAGTATGCTTTTTAGTTTTAGCTAATTCTATTGGCTCATCTAGTCGTGTTAGTGTGCCGTTTATTAAAATATTTATAAAACCTTGAGCTTTTAGGCTTTCAAGGAGTGGTGCGAATGTGCCTTTTTTTTCTTTTACTAAAGGAGCTAAAATCATTGCCTTTTCGCTAAATTTTGCTATTTCGTTTATTATATCTTCTGTATCCATTTTATTGATTTTTTCTCCACATTTATGACAATGCTGAACTCCGATTTTTGAATACAAAAGTCTTAAATAATCATATATTTCAGTAATTGTTCCAACGGTTGAGCGTGGGTTTTTGCTAGTTGATTTTTGATCAATTGCAATAGCAGGGGTTAAGCCTTCTATTTTTTCTACATTTGGTTTTCTAAATTTATCTAAAAATTGCCTAGCATAAGCACTAAGGCTTTCTATATAACGGCGTTGTCCTTCTGCATAAAGCGTATCAAAAGCTAAAGTAGATTTTCCACTACCACTAAGCCCTGTAAAAACTATTAATTTATTTTTAGGTAGTGTTAGACTTATATTTTTTAAGTTATTTTCACTTGCGTTTATAACTTGAATTTCATTATTCATTAAATACTCCGTGTTGTTTTAGAACTTCTATTATTGATAAGGTCAATACAAATAATAAAAATCCTATGAAAAGTTTTTTTTGCGTATTATTGCTAATTTTATGAAACAGCCAATTACCAACCCAAACTCCAGGCAAACTTGAAATAGCAATTATTGCACCAGCAGTGTAATCAACATGATTTGTAATTGCCATAGAAACAAAAGCAGCACTTCCAGCAAAAGCTACAAAAAGACCGCTAAATGAAGCAGCTTTTTTAATATTAAAATTACAAATTGCAACTAAAGCAGGCGTGAGTAATGCTCCGCCACCTATCCCACCACTTGTAGCAATTGCACCTATTATTAAACCTACGAAAAATTGTAATAATTTTGAATTCTTTTCAGGCTCAATTGGATTTGCAGGAGTAAAATAAAGTTTAACAATAGCCCAAATAATTAAAAAACAAATAATATAAGCAATCATTAAATTACTTGCAAATTTCATAATAAAACCAACGCTAAAACCACCAACTAAACCACCTAAAGCAGGATATAAAGCATTTTTTACTTGCAATGTGCCTTTTTTATAATTTAAATACGAATTATAAAAAGATGAAAAAACCATTTGCATAACGCTAATTCCAACAGCAATCTTAGGCGAGTACCCAACAAAAGTTGTCATAATAGGCACAACAGCAGTCCCACCACCTATTGCAAAAAGTCCTGCAGTAAAACCAACTAAAAGCCCATCTAAAATAAAAATAATATAAGTAAGTAATGTATATTCTTCTATCATAAAAAACTCCTAAGGCGTAATCTTAATTAACTTAGCTTACACTTTTCTTTCTTATAATAATTAAAACTTATTTAAGGAAAGATTAATGCTTGATACAATTGATTATTCAGTTAAACATTTTTTTAAACATATTTTAAGAAGTAAATTAGAAACCACAAATTCTTTAGATGAAGCTGAATATTATGGTGCTAGTATTTGTTTAGGAGATAATGTAAAAGAATTATTTTGTTATTTAATATTTAAAAAAGAAAGCTTACAAGCTCTTGCTTCAAGATTATTAGGCGATGATGATAAGATGAGTGAAGATGATTATTGTGATTTATGCAAAGAAGTAGCAAATCAAATCATAGGTTATGCAAAAAGATTATTAGCTGATGCTTATGATGATTATTCAATTAGTGTGCCTGAATATTTAGGAAGGGTAAGTGATTTTAAATTAGGCTTTACTCACGAGTTTTTTTATAAACTAGAAAATAATACCTTTTGCGTTGGTATAGTAGAGAAGAAAAAATAATGCAAACACAAGAGCAACCTACTAGAATTCTAAATGCAACTTATGAAGAATTGCTAGATGTTAGCGTAGATTTTATAAGTGAGTTAGGAACTACACAACTTAGCGTTAGAGAATTTTTAGAACTTGGAATTGGCTCTGTTATTGATTTAGAAAAACCAGCAGGTGAGAGTGTAGAACTTTATGTAAATAATAGAATTTTTGGTAAAGGCGAAGTAATGGTTTATGAAAGAAATTTAGCAATTCGTATAAATGAAATACTAAGCTCAAAAACCGTTATTCAATATTTTAAAAAAGAGTTGTGATGAAAAAAATAATCTTGCTACTAATTAGTTTAAATCTTTTTGCGAACAATATCATAAATTATAATATTTATAAAAGAGATGATAGGATTGATGTTATGCTAAGCTTTGATTCTCCATATAACGCAAAAGATGGAGATATTAGAATATTAAGTGGAAGCGATTATGTAGGCGTAGTATTAAATAATGTTAAAATTTCTGAAAGAAATTCTCAAATATTAAATATGCCTTACGCAGAACAATTATTAATGTATCCATTAGGCGAAAGCACGGTTTTAGAATTTAAAACAAAAGAAAAAATAAATGTCATTCCTGCACTTACAAAAGATGATGGTTTTGGGCTTAGAATTAGAGTTATGCCAAAAACCACAAACCAAGTGCAAAATAATGAAATAAAATATGCAGAAGATAATAATATAGATAGTAAATTGTATTCAATGATAGGTGTTTTAGCAATATTAGTTTTGATATTAATATTTGTAAAAAGACAACTTGCAAAAAAAGGAAAAATATCTAATTTAAATTCTAAGCAAAAAGTTGCTAGTTTTTTAAATATTAATGAAAATCAAGCCGTAGTAATTTGTGAAAAACAACTTGATAAAGATAACAAATTCATAGTTATTGATTATGAAAATTCAAGATACAAATTAATAATAGGAAATACAAATATTTGGCTTGATGCACCTAATCAAACTGAAGAGAATTTTGAAAGTTATTTTGAAGAAAACAAACAAAAATTACAAAATATGATAAAGCAAAATGCTCTTAATTCATATAAAGAAAAAATAAGTAAAATATAAGGAGTTAAAATGAGAAATAGAAATAAAAAAACAAAAATAACAATATTTTTTTCAATAATTATAGTTGTTGTATTGGCAAGTTTTATTGCTTTTTCAAATACTTTTGAAAGAATTGCTCCTAATATTTCTTTAGACAACAACCAAGAAGATACAATTTATTGGAATGCTAGAGATAAAATAAATTTAAAAGTTGAAGATAATTTAGGACTAAAAAATTTAAAAGTTGAATTTAGTAAAGATAACGAAGAAACAAAAAATATATTAATAAATAAAACTTTAAATGGTAAAGAATTTAATGTTGAATTAGACCTTCCAAAACCAAAATTTAATGAAAAATTAGATAAATACACAATATATATTAAAGCTAATGATAAAAGTTTGTGGAATTGGTTTGGTGGAAATGTAAGCGAAAAAATAATTAATGTTATAGTAGATAATAAAAAACCTCAAGTAAGCGTAATAGCTAATTCATACAATATAACTCAAGGCGGTGCTGCTAGCGTTGTATTTTACGCACAAGATGATAATCTAACTGATTTATATATAGAAGTTAATAATAGAATTTTCAAAGTTGCTCCTTTTATGAAAGATGATTATTACATAGCTTTAATTGCTTGGGACTTAAGAGATGGAGATGAATTTGAAGCTAGAATTGTTGCAAAAGATAAAGCAAATAATATAATTAAAGAAAGAATTCCATACTATTACTCAAATAAAAAATATAGAGTTTCACATATTGAAGTAGGAGACGCTTTCATTGATGGTAAAATTAGAGATTTGTATGAAGCAAATTCTGATAATTCTTTAAGCGATAGAGCTTTAATATTTGACTTTGTGAATGCAAAATTAAGACAAGAAAATGAAAAATTAATTCATAAAGTTACACAAGTAGTAAGCAATGAATTAGTGACTGATTTTAAACTAAATGCGTTTTTACCACTAAAAAATGGTATGAAAGTTGCAGATTTTGGTGACCATAGATATTACAAATATAATGGAAATCAAATTAGTGAAAGCTATCATATGGGACTTGATTTAGCAAGTACAAAAATGGCACCTATTGTGTTAGGAAATGATGGTAAAATAGTTTTTGCACAAGATAATGGAATTTATGGATTAAATTTAATAATTGATCATGGTTTAGGTCTTTATACTTTATATGGACACTGCACTAAAAAAAATGTAGAAATTGGCGATATAGTTAATGCTAAAAGCACTATAGCTAATACGGGAACAAGTGGTTTAGCATTAGGGGATCATTTACATTTTGGTGTTTTGGTTCAAGGTGTTGAGGTAAGACCAGAAGAGTGGATGGATACTAAGTGGCTTAATGATAATATATTTGGAATTATCAAAAAAGCAAAAGAAGTTATAAACAAAAAATAAGGGAAAAAAATGTTACAAACTACAATAGCTAAAGAAGTAACAAATGTTGGAATTGGACTACATAAAGGTAGTGCTATTAAGATAAAATTTAGCCCACTAGGTGCTAATAGTGGAGTGGTATTTCATAGAACAGATATTAATAAATTTTACGAAGCAAATTATAAAAGCGTAATCAATACTCAAATGGCTACGGTAATTGGAGATAAAGATGGTTATATATCTACAATTGAGCATTTAATGAGTGCTGTTAGCTCTTATGGAATTGATAATTTATTAATAAGTATTGATGCAAATGAAGCACCTGTTTTAGATGGTTCAGCAGCTGGTTTTTGTGCTATGCTTGATGAAGCAGATATTAAACAACTTGACGCTAAAAAACAAATATTTGTTGTTAAAAAAGAAATAAAAGTTCAAGAAGGAGATAAATTTGCAAGTCTTAGTCCTACAAATGCTCCTACTTATGATTTTACTATAAACTTTAAGCACCCATCAATTAATACTCAAAACTATATTTACAAGGCTAATAAACAAAATTTCATAAATGAAATTGCAAGTGCTAGGACTTTTGGGTTTTTAAAAGATGTTGAGTATTTAAAATCAAAAGGATTAGCATTAGGTGGTAGTTTAGAAAACGCTGTTGTTTTAGATGATAATGGCATATTAAATCCTGAAGGATTAAGATTTAGCAATGAATTTGTAAGACATAAAATCCTTGATGCGATTGGTGATTTATATATGTTAGGTAAAGCAACTTTTGCTAACTATAAAGCTTACGCAAGTAGCCATGATTTAAATCATAAACTAACTCTTGAATTGCTAAACAATCCAAATTCTTATGAATTAGTAACTCTTAGTGATGATACAAACAAAGATTTATTAAAGGCATTCACATTAAACTTTTAGTAGTGCCTATGGCAAATCTCATTGGAATATATGATGATAATAATTTGTTAAAAGAAGAAATCAAAATCATAAATAAAACCAGTGAAGATTTGCCAAAAATTATGCAAGAACTATTAAATAAATATAATTTTAGCGAATTAGCCTATGCTAATGGACCAGGCTCATATATGTCTTTAAAAATTGTTTATGTATTTTTAAGCACAATTGCCCTTGTTAAAAACATACCATTAAAAGCAATTAGTGGTTTTACATTTACAAAGAATAATTTAATAAAAGCTAATAACAACTTATATTTTACCCTTGCTGATGATAAAATCAAATTAATTAAAAATGATAATTTTAAAGATGAGTTTTTTATACCAAATGAGTATAATTTCAAATTCTTAGAAAGTAATTTGCCAAATTATTTTTTACCTGCTATTTAGGAATATAAATGAGAAACGAAATATGTTTAAAATCACCCGCTACTAGTGCGAATTTAGGTGCTGGATTTGATTGTCTAGGACTTGCTTTAGACTTTTATAATGAAACAATAATTAAAAGAAATAATTTTTTTAAAATATCTATTAAGGGTGAAGGTGAAGATAATCCTTATCTTAAAAAACATAATTTATTTATTACCATTTTTAATGAAACTTACATAAAGCTAACTGGTAAAAAAGACTTATTTAGCTTTAATTTCATAAACAATATTCCTTTAAGTCGTGGATTGGGTAGTTCTAGCTCTATAATTGTAGGAGCAATTGCTAGTGCTTATTATCTAGCAGGACTTGAAGTTAATAAAGATACCATATTAAACAACGCCTTAATATACGAAAATCATCCTGATAATATTAGCCCTGCGGCACTTGGTGGATTTGTTTGTTCGGTAGTTGATAAGGATAATGTAAAATATATAAAAACTGATATTTCTAGTGATGTTAAAGCAGTAGTTTGTATCCCAAATAAACAAATCTCAACAAATGTTAGTCGTTCGGCTTTACCTAAGCATTTAAGCATTGCTGATACTAGCTTTAATATAAGCAGAAGCTCACTTACAACTGCAGCTTTTATGAGTAAAAATTATGAAATGTTAAAGATTGCAAGTTTTGACAAGCTTCACGAAAATCGTAGAATGAAAGCTGTTCCTGAATTATTTAAAGTGCGTGAATTAGCTCGTAAAAATGGTGCATTAATGAGTAATTTAAGCGGTTCTGGTTCAACTTTTTTTAATCTATGTTATAAAGATGATGCAAACAAACTAAAAACCATACTAGAAAATAATTTTCCTAATATGAAAGTATTAGAGCTTAATTTCAATAATCAAGGAATAATAATAAGCTAATTTTGCTTATTTAAATATTCCTTAGCTTTATATAAAATATCCTTATCTAAAACCTCATCAAAATACTTAAAGCTAATTCCGTGCTGAACATCTCCATCTATTAAATCCCCGCTTTTTCGGTTTTCTAAGTCAATTTCGGCTATTTTAAATCCATCTAAGGTATTAGCAAATTTAATCAATCTATCACTAAATTCAAACTTACTAAGCAAATAACAATAGCTCTTAACCCCATTTCTTCCTACTCTTCCACGAAGTTGATGAAGTGTAGATAAGCCGTATCGCTCTGGTGCAACGATTACAATTATGCTTAATCTTGGCAGTGAAATTCCAACTTCTACGATAGTAGTGCTTAATAATACATTTCCATTTTCAGCAAATTGCAATAATATATTATCCTTTTCTTTATCCTTGCCGTGCGTATAATAAACTTTATCAAAATTCTTCTCATAAAAGCTAATAACACTCTCAAGTGGTTTATAAGATGAGCTTTTGCTCTCTTCTATTAAAGGATAAACTATTATTGCTTGATGATTTTGTTTATTTTCGCTTTTTATGTGATTAAATAATTCATTGCTATTTGCTATTGTGATTAGTTTTGTTTCTATTTCTTTTTTAAATGGTAGTTCTTTTATGAAAGAATAGCTGTAAATATCACTATGAATTAATGCGGTTGTTCTTGGTATTGGCGTAGCTGAAAACTCTATATAATGCGGATTTTCTTTATCATTTGTAGCTAAATCTTTAAGCTTCATTCTTTGCTTAGCCCCAAATCGTTGTTGCTCATCAACCATAACTAAAGTAGCATCATCTAAACTAGCCCATAAAAGTGCGTGAGTGCCTATTACAAAATTTGCTTCTTTTAATTCATCTTGCATTAATTTAGTCTTGCTAGATACAAAATGCAATATCTTTAAAAACCCTGGCAAAAGTCTTTTAGCTTCATTATAAAGTTGTTGGGCTAAAACGCTTGTTGGTGCCATTAAAACCACTTTTTTAGGATAGCACATAAGCGCTGCTGCAAAAATCACTAAGCTTTTTCCACAACCAACATCTCCCATTACTATTCTAATTTTATGATGAATACTTTCAAGGTCATTTTTAATATCATTTATCGCATTTATCTGGTCGTTTGTCGGCTTAAAAGGTAGAGATTTTAGCCATTTGTTTATATCAAAAGTTTTAATTTTTTTATATAAAGTATCGTTTTTATAAGTTTCGTTAAGTCTTTTTATGTGATGGTAAATCTCAACGAATTTTAAGCATTCGTTTAATTCTTTTGAATTAAGCAATTTCATTGCTTCTTGGCTATTTTCTTTCATAATTAATAGCAATTTTATATGCTCATCTAATAAATTAAATTCTTTTAAAGCTTCATAAGTTAAATATTTATTTTTTATCTTACAAATCTCTTTATCACTTACACCTTTTATCAAATAATTAGCAGTGATTTCTCCACTATCTTTAATGATTTTTGGATTAATAAATTGCAAAAGCCCTGCAAAATCGCCTAATTTCCCATAAATAATCAGCTCTTTATTTATAGCAAAAAGTGCATTATGAAAAGGTCTTAGATTAAATATAGTAATAGTGCATTCACACTCCCAATTATATGAATATGCAATTATACTAAGCCTTTTGCCTGGTAGTTGTTTTTTAGATTTTATTATAACTTTTGTGCAATTTAGCTCATTTAATATAGGCTCATTATTTAATCTTAAATCATCAAATTTTTTAGGCATTAAAAGAGCTAATTCAACTATATCTTTACAAGATAATTTTTCTAAATCCTTATTCATTATTACCTATTACATAAAAACTAAGCTCGGTAATACTTTTTTGATTTTTTAAAAAATCATTACAAGTTTTAAGCTCTAAATCTTTAATTATCTTTGTAATTTCTCTTAATTCGCCTTGTTTTAAATCACTAAAACACTCGCTACTTGCAATGCTATGACGATTTTGAGTGGTTGAGTATTTTAAAATCTCACTACCTACTAAAAAATCTTTAGCCTTTTTAAACTCATCTTCGCTTATTCCAAATTCTACTAATCTTTTGAACTCTTCTTGAACTATTTTTATAGCTTCTTTTTTGCTTTCATTTTTTGTTTGTAAATAGCCTGAAATAAGATAATTTTTCTTAAACGCTACTAAAAACGCAAAAGCCGAATAAGCTAAGCCCCTTTTTACTCTGATTTCTTCGGTAATTCTTGAGCCAAATCCACCGCCTAAAACATAAATAGCAAGACTTATAATAGCTCTTTCATAAATGCTTTTAATCTCTACGCTGCTTATAAACCTAACAAAAGCTTGTGATATTTCTTTGCTTTCTTCTTTATAAAAACTCTCATTTATTTTTAATTTTTCATAAGAACTTTGCTTATTGTTTAAAAGTTTTTTAACTTTACTAATATCATCTAAATTTGCACTAATTACTATCTTATTTGCTTGATTTTTAAGGTTTAAAATATAGTTTTTAAATTCTTTTTCATCTAAAGCTTCAAAATCGCCAAATTTATCATTTTTAAAATCATTTTTAAAATAATTCTCATATAATTTCATCTTTGCTAAATTATCGTAATCTTGAATATGGATTAAAAAATAATTTTTTATTTTGTTTTTGATTAATTCAAAATTAGTAATTTTGGTATTTAAAAGCATATTATTAAAAGCATTTAAGCAATTATCAAGCTCTTTTTTAAGACAAACTATATCAAATGTAAAATCAAAATAATTAGCACTAGCACTAATATTAATTGCACTTTGCTCTAGTTTTATATAAAACTCATCATCTAAACTCTCATTGTAAAAAAACTCAGCTGCCATAGCATTAGCATTATGAAAAATCCTTCCGTAATTAGGATAGCTAATACTAATATATACTAAATCATCATTGGTTTTTAAATGCACGAAATTATTCATTGTAGTATTCCAAAATATTATATGCTGTATCTCTTTTAGCTGGATTTTCGCCTAAATCACGGATTAATTCTATCATTTGCTGTTCATTCATTCTATATTTTGCACCTGCAGCTGCAACAACATTTTCTTCCATCATAGTCGAGCCTAAGTCATTTGCACCAAATTTTAATGCGAGTTGCCCTACTGCACTTCCTTGAGTAACCCAAGAGCTTTGAATGTTTGCAAAATTATCTAAATATATTCTAGAAATTGCTAATAATCTTAAATATCTATTAGAACTTGCATTCATTAAATGTGGATTTTCAGCCTTTAATCTAGTATTTTTACCTTGAAAACTCCATAAAATAAATGCTCTAAAGCCACCTGTTATATCTTGAAGATTTCTTAAATAGTCTAAATGCTCAATTATTTCTTCATCGCTTTCAACATGCCCAAACATCATCGTTGCACTACTAAGTAAGCCTAATTCGTGAGCTTCTTTATGAATTCTTAGCCAAGTAGCAGTATCGCATTTACTAGGTGCTACCATATCTCTTACTCTATCGCTTAAAATCTCCGCACCTGCTCCAGGGATAGAAAACAACCCACAATCGCTCATTCTTTTTAAGACTTCTTTAGTGCTAATTTTGCTAATTTTTGCAATATATTCAATCTCAACCGCACTAAAGCCGTGAATTGTAATGCTAGGATAATTTGTGCTTATATATCTTAATAAATCTTCATACCAAGTAATATCAAGCTTTGGATGAACCCCGCCTTGAAATAATATTTGAGTGCCACCAATTGCTAATAATTCTTCAATCTTTTGTCCGATTTGCTCGTATGTTAAAATATAACTATCATTATCCTTTGCGTGGCGATAAAAAGCACAGAATTTACAATCAACTAAACAAATATTTGTGTAATTAATATTTCTATCTACTACAAAAGTAGTAAGTTTGCTTGGATGAAGCTTATTTTTTACCGCATAAGCAATCTGACCTAAAGTCGCTAAATCAGAATTTCTTAATAAATTAAGTGCTTGTTCTTTAGTAATTCTTGGGACTATTCCTTTTGGTGCATAAGGATTTTCCCAATCTTTATGGATATTAAATGCTGAAGTTTTATAATTTGTATTTATTTTTTTACTTAATAATGCTGCGTTCATATTGTCCTTACTTTATATAATTTATTAATGAGCCAAGACGCTCTATTCTACATTCAATCTTATCGCCACTTTTTAAAAATTTAGGTGGATTAAAGCCCATTCCAACGCCACTTGGAGTGCCTGTGCTAATGATAGTTCCAGCCTTTAAACAGGTGTAATTTGATAATTCTTTTAAGATATAAGGAATATCAAAAATTAATAAATTAGTATTAGAACTTTGTCTTAATTCATCATTTACAAAACATTCTATTTTTAAATTACTTGCTTCTTTTATACTAAGACCTGTATTAATAAAACTACCAAATGGACAAGAATTAGCTAAACTTTTTCCCATATACCATTGCTTATGTTTATTTTGAATTGCCCTATCACTAATATCATTTAAAATGGTATATCCTAAAATATAATCATCAAAATCACTTGTATCATCTAATTTATAAGCGTCTTTTCTAAGTATAAATGCAAGTTCGCATTCATAGTCTAATTTTTCGCCACTAATATCTAAAATATCAAATGGATTAGAAAACTCATTTACTCTTTTTGCAAAATAAACAGCTTCTTCTCTTTTGCCATCAAACTCAATTCCTTTAAATTTATAGCTTTCTTTTGCGTGTTCTAAATAATTTATCCCTAAGCATATAATATCTTGATAAGGAGATTTGATTGGAGATAATAACTTAACTTCGCTAAGCATAAAAGCATCTTCAATCAATTCTAATCTATCAAAATAAGAAGAATAATTTTTAAAATAACCCACCTTATTATTATCGCCTAAATTCCCATGATAAACTACATTATCTTTCATAAATCTAATCAATTTCATACTAACCCCTTTTTACTAGATTTTCTAAAATATATTGCTCTAATTTAGTCTTAGGTATGCTAAGTTCATTTGCTTTATTATAAATTTCAACAACAATTGCGTTGTATTTTTCATATTCAAAATGCGATAAATGTATTTGCCACGCTGCTTTTATTTGTCTAAGACTTGCTATTTTTCTTGTATAAATCTTAAAAATATCAAAACATATAAAAATAGCAGAAGTTACAAATACAGCACTAATTAAACTAAAATGAAAGTCAATTTTTTCAAATAAAAAATGAGTAGCAATAGTTAATGGAGTAAGCACGATTAAACACAATATAAAATATATAAAATAAGTATTAAAATAATTAAACTTAAAATGTAATTTCGCTGGGTCAATTAACATTCCTTCATTATAAAGGCTATTTGCTTCTATTAAATCTAAAAATTTTACAGGCTCATTTGAGAATTTAAAAAGCTTATTAATTAGTAATTCTTTCATTTCAATCCTTAAAAATTTCATTATATTTTAACGCTGCTAAATCAAAAAATTCTTTAGCTTTTTCATCTCCTAAAGATTTTTGAACGCACTCTTCAAATTCTGGTAAAAGTTTTAATAATTTATCTTTTAGTTCATCGCTAGGTAAAGTCTTTATGGTATTTAAAACAGATACTAAAGCTAAGGCTTTTTCTTTATCATTTTCAGGCATTAAACTTGCGTATTTATTAAATATTTCTTCTAAATTATCGCACAATAATGCACATTTTTCGTTTTCATTATGAATTAGGCTTAAAACTTCTTCTTGAGTAAAATTAGCTGTATTTTTTTCTTCTTTTCTTACAAAATCTCCATGTTTATCAAGCTCTTTAAAAACCTTTTTTAAAATAGTTACGAAAAACAATACTATAAAAATTATACCTATTACATAAATTCCAACTTCATTCATAGTCTATTTCCTTTTTTAAACACATTATCATAAACACTTAAAGCTACTGCTATAAAAATTATAATAAATGATATTAATTTATGTTGATTTATTGGCTCATTGTATAAAAAAATAGCAACTAAAAAAGAAATTATCGGGCAAATATATTGCATATATGAAAGTAATGTTAAGCTTAATTTTTGCGTAGCATAATTGTATCCTAACATAGGTAGCAAGGTTACAAGCCCACTAAGTGCAAGTAATACTCCTAAATAATCAATATCAAAATGAGCTAAATTTGTTGGGATAGAAAATAAAAATATTAAAGCAAAAGGAGTGATTAATAATGTTTCTAAGAAAAACCCATAAACGCTACTTACATAAACTTTTTTACGAATAATCGTATAAAAATTAACTAAGAGCGCTAAAGTAATTGATAATATAGGTAAAGCTCCTAAAGTAATTACTTCAAATAAACACGCAAAAATCACTAAACTAACACTAATAATTCCTAATTTACTCATATTTTCTTTTAAAAATACTTTTGCAAAAATTATCCCAAATAAAGGGCTTAAAAAATATCCTAAAGAAGTTTCTAAAATCAAATTCTTTTGAATCATATAAATATAAAGCCCCCAATCTCCACTAATTAAAGCACCACAAATAAAAAGATTAAAAGCCATTTTTAAAGATTTTAATTCTTGTAAAGCTTTTTTAAATTGCCCTATAATTATTAAAAATATTGCTAAAAATATAACCGACCAAACTATCCTATGCGACATTACTACAAAGGCATCTAATGTATTAAGTTGTTTATAAAAAATAGGCACTAAACCCCAAAATACAAAAACAACAAAAGCTACAAAAAATCCATAATTCATAAAAATTTTTCCTTAAAATGTAAAACTTATCTCATATAATCATAATTTACTAAATTAAAAAAAGGAGAAACGATGAATTGGTCGCTAGATTCATATAAAAATTATAAAGCTCTTCAGCAACCAAACTATGAAAACAAGGAAGAATTAGAAAATGTAGTAAATGAATTAAAATCGTATCCACCTTTAATATTTGCTATGGAAGCAAATGAATTAAAAAACGAATTAGCAGCAGTTTGTAAAGGAGATGCGTTTTTATTACAAGGTGGTGATTGTGCTGAAAGTTTTAATGATTTTAGTGCAAATAATATCCGTGATATGTTTAAATTATTTTTGCAAATGGCATTAGTTTTGCAATTTGGTGGGTCAAAAAAAGTAGTAAAAATAGCTCGTATGGCAGGACAATTTGCAAAGCCTAGAAGCTCTGATTTTGAAAATAAAGATGGTATAAGCTTACCAAGTTATCGTGGAGATATTATAAATGATTGTGAGTTTTGCGAAAGTGCAAGAGTGCCAAAAGCTAAAAAAATGCTAAAAGCTTATATGCAAAGCTCTGCTACGCTTAATTTGCTTCGTGCATTTAGCGTAGGTGGACTTGCTGATTTAGCCCAAGTGCATAAATGGAATTTAGGTTTCGTAAGACGCGCTGATATTGATGATAAATACGCACTTTTAACTCAAAGATTAACAGAAGCACTTGATTTTTTTAAGGCTTGTGGAATAACTAGCTTAAATGATGCTAGATTGCACGAAACAAAAATCTACACAAGCCACGAAGCCTTGCTTTTACCTTACGAAGAAGCACTTACTAGAATAGATAGCTTAAGTGGAGCTTATTATGATTGTTCAGCTCATATGCTATGGATTGGCGAGAGAACTCGTGGGCTTGATGATGCTCATGTGCATTTTTTAAGCGGAGTTAAAAATCCAATAGGTGTTAAAATAGGACCTAGTGCTAGTGCTAGTGATATATTAGCCTTAGCTGATAAGCTAAATCCACAAGATGAAGCAGGAAGATTAAATATAATCATTAGAATGGGTGCTAGTAAGATTAAAAATCTTGAAAATATCTTTAAAGAATTAAGCAAAGAACAAAGAAATATAATCTATAGCATAGACCCAATGCACGGCAATACTCAAAGCGTAAATGGCTATAAGACTAGAAAATTTGATGATATTTTAGATGAAGTTAAAAATTTCTGGCATATTGCAAGAGCTAATAATATAATTCCTGGTGGGGTTCATTTTGAAATGACAGGACAAAATGTAACCGAATGTTTAGGCGGAAGCGTAGGAGTTAGCGAAAGCGATTTAGCAAGACGCTATGAGACCCAATGCGATCCTAGATTAAATGCAGACCAAGCATTAGAACTTGCATTTTTAATAGCTGAATTAATGAAGCAAAAATGAAAAACATTGTTTTAATCGGTTTTATGGGCTGTGGTAAAAGCACAACTGCAAGAAGGCTTAGTAAGATTATTAAAAAAGAAGTAGTAGATACTGATAGCATAATCAAACAAAGAACTGGGCTTGAGATTAAAGAGATTTTTGAGCGTTATGGAGAAGAATATTTTAGGAATTTAGAAAAAGAATTAAGAGATGAATTAGCCACAAAAAGTGATTTAATCATCTCTTGCGGCGGTGGTTTTGCTAATTTACAAGATTTAAGAAAATTAGGTTTTGTAGTGTTTTTAGACCTTAGTTTTTACAAAATCGCAACAAGGCTTAAAAACGATACTAAACGCCCATTATTTGATGAAAAGGCGAAATTGCTTTATGATAAAAGAATGCCACTTTATAATAACGCTTGTGATATAAAAGTAAATATTTTAAATCTAAAAGCAAGAGAACTTGCTAAGATTTTAGAATTTTTCTTAGGCACTAATATCACAAATGATGTTAGAAAAGCCTTTATAAAACCTAGCCTAAATAGAAAAATAAATCGCAAAATTAAACCTATAAAAACTGATAAGTTTAAATTAAACCCAATAAGAGCTAATTAACTTAGCTCTTATTATCGCTTCCCCATTTACACATCATATTAAGAATTGGTATTAATGATTTTCCTTTATTGCTTAGACTATATTCAACCTTAGGTGGGATTTGCGGATATTCGGTGCGTATTATTAAATCATCTTGCTCTAATTCTTTTAATGCCTTTGTTAAACTCTTAAAAGAAATTCCAACAAGCATTCTTTTAAGCTCATTATATCTTACAATCTCATTGATTGATAAAAGATACAAAATACTCATTTTATATTTTCCTGAAATTAGGTTTAGCGTATAATAAATTCCACATTTATTATAATCATTTTTTCTTTTCATTACTCTCCTTTTGGTTAGTATCTAACAATTTTGTTCGTATTGACTTAAAATAAAGTAAAAATTATAATCTAATTTTATTTTTAAACAAGGAGAAATTATGAAAAATGTTTTATTAGTTAATGGTGCTAAAGCTTTTGCTAATGCAGGTGCAAGACTTAATGCAAGTTTGCAACAAGTTGCGTATGATACTTTAGTAGAAAATGGTTTTAATGTAGAACAAACCATAATTGATGATGGATATGATGTATTAGATGAAGTAGAAAAATATGTAAGAGCTGATATTATAATTTATCAAATTCCAGGATTTTGGATGAATGCACCTTGGATAGTATGGGAATATTTTTCAAAAGTTTTTGGAGCTGCTTTTGGTAAATTATGTGCTAGTGATGGAAGAAGTAGAAGTGATGCTAGTAAAAAATACGGCTCTGGTGGGCTTAGTCAAAATAAAAAATATATGCTATCTTGGACTTGGAATGCACCTGAAGAAGCATTTACTGATAAAGAGCAATTTTTTGGTGGTGTCGGTATTGATGGAGTTAGCTTAAATCTTCATAAAACTCACGAGTTTTTAGGTATGAGTGCACTTAAAACTTTTGCTTGTTATGATGTAGTAAAAGACCCGCAAGCAGAAAAATATTTTAAAGACTATAAAGAACATATCTTAAATGAAATAGTAAAAAAATAATATTTTGGATTTAGTTTTTCTAAATCCAAAATTAAAAAAATTTAAATTTATTTTAAATATTTTTAATAATTTTTTAATTTAAATTACAAGCAAATAATTTATATTGTTTTAAGTTCATATAACCTATAATCAAAATCTTAATCTAAATCAACAAACAAGGAAAAACTATGAAACTATCAACCAAAATTGCATTGTTTTCATTCATTGGAATTTTAATTAATTCTATAGTTTTAGTATCACTTCATAAATACTATGATAACTACTCTGTAAACTACACAAAACATACGGTAGAAGATGAAATTTTAACAGCTAAAAAACAGCAAGTTAAAGCTCTGGTAGAAAGTGTTATGAAGTATTCTGGTGCTATTTATGAAGAGTATAAAAATGATAATAACTTAAGTGAGTTTAAAAATAAACTACAAGATTATTTATCTAAAGTAAGATTTGGTAGAGCAAATAGTTATTACACCGTGTTTGATAAAGATGGAAACATATACTATCACCCATCTGCTTCTTGGATAAACAACAATAAATTTAACGAAAAAGACGCAAAAGGAATGTATTTCATACAAGAAATGATTAAGAGTGCTGATAATAATGATGGTTATATAAGATATTTTTATGAAGATTCAAATTCTAATAAAGTTACTGAAAAACTAGCATATACAGGTAAGGATAAAGCAAGTGGGCTTTATTTTATGACTTGGTTATCTTGGGAGACAATTAGCAAAACTTCAATAGAAAAAGTATCAAAAGATACAGATGAACAAAGCTATAATAATATGATTACTTTTATAATCACTACTGCACTTATAATAATTGCGATTGTAAGCTTATCAATTATCTTCGTAAAATTCCAAATCACTCGCCCACTAAACAACC